>NZ_JAQYWZ010000803.1:0-311 GCF_036290945.1 Streptomyces sp. BE303 | reverse complement strand
GCGACCACCGTCATCGACACCGAGATATAGACTGTTTCCCGCCCAGACGCACCTCCGATCTCGGTCGGACAGGCCGACACCGCCCCGTCCTCGCCTGTGCGCTCGCACTGGCGGTACCGGCGCCGGCCGGGGCCGCCGACAGCACCCCGTTCGAGATCAACAGCGCCGCCACCGGCAAGTGCCTGGAGGTCTCCGACTGGCGCAGGGACGCGGGTGCGCCCGTCCGCCAGTGGACCTGCACGGGCGGGGCCAACCAGCAGTGGGCGGCCAACAGCAACGGGTTCCTGGTCAACCGGAACAGCGGGCTGTGC
>NZ_JAQYWZ010000802.1:0-48406 GCF_036290945.1 Streptomyces sp. BE303 | reverse complement strand
TACATGGACTTCCACGCGATCTTCCCGTACGACCTCGGCAAGGTGGACCCGGCCGTGAAGGCCACCGTGGACGGCAAGGTCAAGGCCGACCCCAACTGGGCGCCCATCTTCGAACAGCTCGCCCGCAACACCCCCGACCTGCTGCTCCAGGACCGGCACGCCTTCCAGGCCCGCTGGGACGCCCAGAAGGCCAACATCGTGGCCGGCGTCAACGGCCAGGCGTCCGTCGACAAGGCACTGAAGACCGTCGACGACGCGGTCGGCCAGGCCCTCGGCAAGGAATGACGGACCGTGGCGAGGGGCGAGGGAGACCTGTGACGAGGACGACCGGGCTCCTCGCGCAGCACCCCCTCGGCGGTCCTGCCGCCGGGGGCGGCCAGGGCCGGACAGCGAAGACCACGTAGCCCCGGCGCGGGCGTTCCAGTGGCGCGCTGGCCGGCCGGCTGCCGGTGGCGCCCGCGCTCCCGGTGATCCTGGGCGCCGATCCTCCTCGGCGGACTCCAGCGCATCCCCGACCAGATCTACGAGGCCGCCGCCATCGACCGCGCCGGCCCCTGGCGGCAGCTCCGCTCGATCACCCTGCCGATGCTCAAGCCGGCCACCGCCGCCGTCCTCCTCCGGCGGCCCTTCGTCCGCGGACTCATCGGTGGTCCCGTCGAGGAGTAGGACCCACGCGCGCCCGGTCGTCGCACGGGTGAACCGGGGAGGACCGGCCCGGCCAGGTGCCAGAGACAGGCACCCGGTCGGGCCTGCGGCATTCGCGCGTCGGGCCTGCGGTGGTCGCCCCGGCCGCAGTCGGCTCGCCGATGGAGGGCGGCAGGAGTGCAAGGGGCTCACGGGCCTTCGATCCGGGTGGTTCGCTCGGCACGGGCGAACACGACGCCGGTCGGACGCACTGCGCCGCCGGCGGCGGCACGGGCACACGAGCGACCGGGCTCGGTGCCGGCGATCGGCGGCCCCGGGGCCCAGTGCGGAGGCGGCCCGATGCGGGCCGGCGGCACCGGTGTCCGCACCGAGGGCGGCGTCGAGGGCGGCGTCGAGGCCGAGTGACGCTCGGGCCCGTTCAAGGACCTTCAGGGCGCGGGCGGAGTTCGGTGACCCCTCGACGGCATCGATGCCGCGGGCGAACAGGGTGGGCGCACCCAGGGCGGCGCCGGGGCGTCGCCCCTCACCCTTGTCCCTCTCAAGGGCCGGGCTCCCGCCGGTACGAGAGCAGGGAACGGGCCGTCGGCTTGCACGAATTCCTCGGGGGCACGGAGAAACTGGGCCGGGGCAGAGATAGGTACACGTTCAATCAGCTCAGAAAGCGCACTCGACCTCGTGCACGGCCTGCGAGCCGATGTGGGCGCGGACCGCGTCCGCGGCCGCGACCGGATCGCGCCGGCGCAGCGCGTCCACGATCACGTCGTGCTCGGCGACCACGGAGCGCCAGTCCCGGTCGCCCATCGGTACGGTGATGCGGTAGCGGCGGATGGTGAGCAGCAGTTGGCCGGTGAGGTCGTGCAGGACGCGGTAGCCCGCACTCCGGGCCAGGGTCCGGTGGAAGCGGGAGTTCAGCTCGGCCATCTTCTCCAGCGCGCCCGCGGCCAGCGCGTCGTGCATCGCCCGCTGGATGCTTTCGAGTTCGGCGAGCCGGGCGTCGTCCATCCGCTCGGCCGCGAGCTGGGCGACCAGCGCCTCGATGGCCTCGCGGGCGAGGAAGACGCCTCGCATCTCGGCGACGTCGATCGGGGTCACGGTGATGCCCGCGTGCATCCGCGAGACCAGCAGACCGTCCGACTCCAGCCGCTTCACCGCCTCGCGGATGGGGATCTTGCTGATGCCGAACCGGCGGGCCAGCTCGTCCATGTTGATCCGCTCGCCGGGTCGCAGACCCCCCTGGGCGATGGCGTTGTACAGGCTCTCGTAAACGAGGTCGGCCTTGCTCTTCACGGCGGGGATGCGCTCCGCCCAGCTGGTTCGGTCCATTCGTTCATAGTATGCGATATCCCGATGATCGGAGCCTTTCCCCAGAGGTGAATTCCTCATCTCGGCCCGGGGCTTCATCCAGTTCGCCCCGGATGTATCGTCTCCAGGATTCGTGTACCGAATTCGATAAGCCTTCATTCGGCAGCCGCGAAGCCCGCGCGCACGCGGCCCTACGGCGCCTGCGGCCGGCAGCAAAAAGGCGCGCGCCTGAAACGTCGAGGCGGCGAATCGGGCTTCGCCGGCGGGTGCGGGTGCGGCGAACGTCTCCCGGCCAGGTCCGGCCGGGAGACGTTCTTCACCATGCGTGCCGTGGCGCGTCGGGTTCGGGTGCGGGCCCGGAGTCCGATCGACCGCGGCGGAAACGGCTCGACCTACGGGCGCGGCCGGTCAGGGGGTGCGGACCCAGAACTCGATCGACCGCGGTGGGACGGTGATGGTGAGGGTGGGTCCGGTGAGCGTGGGGATGTCCTGGTTGTTGGTGGCCGGGCCGTAGCGGTGGCCCTGGAAGGAGGCGGCCGTCTGGGTATTGACGGTGTAGGTGAACGGCTGGGTGGCGGAGCGGTTGGTGATGACGAAGACCGGCTTGCCCTCCGGGGTCTTCCACGCCATGATCCGCTGGTCGCCGAGTTCCGCGGATTCGTCGACGTGGTAGCGCACCGAGTTCCACGGCATGTACTTCACGAACCCGGCGACGGCGTTCCAGTTCTGGGGGTTCCAGGTCCAGTGGCCGACCGGGAGGTCGGGGAAGTGGTTGGCGCTGAAGTCGGTGTCGCTCGGGGGGCGCCAGAAGCCGAGGGAGTAGCCGGGCGATTCGGCGTTGGTGGTGGGCTTGAGGGCGTGCAGCCAGAACCAGGTGGGGGAGTTCTGGAAGGTCATCCAGTTCATGATCGACTGGGCGGTGTTGATCGTTCTGTCGTCACTGGTCAAGTTGTCGAGGTACTCGAACTCGTTGTTGAAGACGGGCCTTCCGAGCGCTCCCGAGGTGTAGTCCCTCCCGAGCGGCTTCTTGCTCGGCATCTGCTCGTTGCTCGGCGAGCCGACGCGGTGGAAGGTCCAGGCGTCGACGTAGGACAGGGCCACGGGGTCGGCGGCGACGGCCTTGCCCCAGGGGCTCTCCCAGCCGTCCCGGCTGTCGGCGTGGATCATCGCTCGGGGGTAGCGGGCCTTGACCTTGGGTGCGACGGCCTTGAACGTCTTGAGGTACCCCTCGGGCGTGTACTGGCACGTGGAGTACGTGTTCTCCGCGTCCGGCTCGTTCTGCAGGCCCCACATGGAGATGGGAACACCGCGTGCCGAGAGGTAGTCGAGGTCGCCGACCATGGCGTCGCCCAACTGGTCGAGGAACGCCGGCTCGACGGACGCGAGACTGCCTCTGACGTAGGAGTTGTTGCTCTTCCAGCCGGGCGCGGGTGACCAGTACTCGGCCGCCACGCCCTCCATGCGACTGCTGTTGATCATGTCGGCGAGCAGGGCGGTCTGGCCGGGGTAGCGGTCGATGATGTGCTTGCCCGTGGGATCGAGACCGCGGTGGTAGAGCCCGAGCGCGAGCCGGCAGTAGCGGAAGCCCCGGTCGGTGCGGCCGCCCATGACCAACTGCTGGTAGAAGCGGGTCCGTTCGGCCGGCGTCAGGTCGTAGGGCACGCCGGAGACGGTGGCCGGCAGGCCGTTGTTGCCCGAGCCGATCGAGTCCGACTGGATCTCGAAGCCGAGGCCGAGGATGGTCTGCTTGCGCGCCTGGTCGAAGCGGATGGTGTAGGCGCCGGCCGTGGCGGCCGTGGCGGTGGAGAGGTTGAGCAGCGGGGTGATGGCCGCTCCGGCGCCTGCGACGGCCGCTCCGCGCAGGACGGAGCGGCGGCTGATGCCGTGAGGCTCGGGTCTGGTCATGTTCTGTCTCCGTGGGGGATGAGGGTGGGGGTGGAGGTGGCCTGCCGCCGTGGGGCGCGGGCGAGACCGCCTCCGGCAGGGGTGATGCCGGCACGGACAGTGGGTGCGAAGCTCGGGCGGGCGGTGCTTCGGCGACATGGGGCAACGGGCGCGGATCGGGGTCCGCGCCGGAGGGGCTTCGGGGCGTGACGGTGCTCGGGCCCGCTGATTCAGTAGACCGGCTGCCGGGAGTCAGGCTGTGGTGGCGGGCGCGAAGGTGTCCGCCGGGAGATGGCGGCGGATCCGCTGCGCGATGGTGTCATGGGCGCGTCTCTTGTGGGACGGGCCGCGGCTGGATCGACCCCGGGGTACGTGCGGGAGCAGGGAGAGGCCGGTCGCGATCCGGCTCTACACCCGCCCCCCGAACGGCGCGTCGAAACTTCGGCGCGACATCCGGAGTCGTGCGTGAAATATATTCGATATACGAAAAGAGCACCAGGTGTGTTGCCGTTTCATTTCCGCTGGTCGAGGTCGATCCAGCGGGCGATGCGGTCCAGCTCGTGGGGCGGTACCCGTCTCTGAGGGCCCACCGGAGGCCCAGCCGGCCGAAGATGGCCGTGGCCGCTCGTAGGTCCGGGGTACTGGTCCGGCCGGTCCGGTGGGAGAGCGGCGCCGTGACACGAGCGCCGAGGTACTCCGGTGGGGAGGTCGCCGACACGCCCCGACATCCGGGCCCGTCGGTGGGCCCGGATGCCGCGGCGTCCGCGAAGGGGTGACGGGGCCCTCTCGGGTCAGTCGCCGATCTCGATGGCGATGTCGTCGAGGACGAAGCTGGTCCTGAGGCTGAAGTCCTCGGTCCCCTTGAACATCAGGGTCACGGTCTGCCCGGCGTAGGCCGAGAGGTCGACGCTCCGCCGGGTGTAGCCGTCGGCCCGGTCGAGGTTCGAGTGGGCCGCCAGTTGGGTGCCGTTGACCGTGACGGTGAGCCGGTCGAAGGCGACGGCGCTCGTGTCCTCGTCCGAGTCGACGTGCAGCCAGTACCCGAGGCTCGCCCGGCAGCCCGCCGGGACGGTGACCGTCTGGGCGAGGGTGTCCGTGCGGGAGGATCCGTACCCGTTCAGCCAGGCCTTCCACGCGCCGTCGTGGGCGGCCTGGCTCGGGTCGGCGTCCACCACTCCGGAGGTGGCCGTCCAGGGCGCCGCCGTGCCGCTCTCGAAGCCGGCGTTCCCGAGCAGTCGGGCGGAGGGACACGGGCCGGTGCCGTCGGTGACGGCCCAGGTGAACCGGGTGTCGGCGGTCGCGCCCGAGGCGAACGTCGCGGTCACGGTCACCGTCGTGGACCCGGCGTCGGTGGGTGTGCCGGCGATCCTGCCGGTGCCGGCGTCGATCGCCAGCCCGGCCGGCAGGCCCTCGGCCGAGAAGGTGGGCTCACCGGCAGCAGTGGGGGCCGCGATCAGGAGTTCGGCCGGCGTCCCGACCGCGGTGACCTGGTCGCCCGGGTGGGTGACCACGGGCGTGGTGGGGAGGACGGCTCCCACGTTGACGGCGGCCCAGGCCGCCCCGACGGTGGCGTACGCCGCGCTGTTCGCGTCGTAGAGCTCGGCGGCGGCCCGGAGGGTGGCCGTGCGGGCCCCGGCGAAGTCGGTGGTGGAGGTCATGTGGACGGTCAGCGCGCGGTACCAGATGGCGGCCGCCTCGTCCCGGCCGATGCCGGTGACGGTGATGCCGCCCCGGGTGGGCGAGTCGTAGTGGACACCGTTAATGTCCTTCGCGCCGCTGCCCTCGGCGAGGAGGTAGAAGAAGTGGTTGGCGACCCCGGAGGAGTTGTGGACGTCCAATCGGCCGATGCCCCGGTACCAGGAGTCGGGCGATTCGCCGTCCTTGGAGGGCTTGTCCATGTGCCGCAGGGGGGAGCCGTTGCCGAAGAGGTCGAGCTTCTCGCCGATGAGGTAGTCGGGGGTGTCGGCGGCGAGGTCGGCGTGGAATTCCACCATGGAGCCGAGGATGTCGCTGGTGGCCTCGTTCAGGGCGCCGGACTCGCCGGAGTAGACGAGGTCGGCCGTGACGGACGTGACGCCGTGGGTCATCTCGTGGCCGGCGACGTCGATGCTGGTCAGCGGGTGGGTGTCGCCGTCGCCGTCGCCGAACGTCATGCAGAAGCAGCTGTCGTCCCAGAACGCGTTCACGTACCCGCTGCCGTAGTGCACACGGCTGAGGGCGCCGACCCCGTCGCCGCCGATCCCCGCGCGGCCGAAGGTGTCCTTGTAGTAGTCCCAGGTGGCTCCGACGCCGAAGTGGGCGTCGACCGCCGCCGACTCGCGGTTGCCCGGTGTGCCGTCGCCCCAGCCGTCCTCGGTGGGCCGGGTGAACACGGACCCGGCTCCGGAGCGCTGGTTGCCCAGGTCCGTGGTGTAGCTTCCGCCGCGGGCGCCGTCCCGGAGCTCGTACCCCGATCCGCTCGCCGTGGTGCCCACCGCGACCTCTCCGACGTGGACGCCGTGACCGGTACCGGTCTGCACGCCCTCGAAGGTCCGGAGCAGCGTGCCCTCGGCCGCGTCGGTGATCACGTGCAGCTTGCTCGGGCCGCCGTCGGCGGCGGTTCCGGCGAGCACGGTCTCCCAGGCGAGTCGGGGCGCGCCGTCCGCCGCCCAGACCACCAGCCGCGGCGCGCGGCCGACCGGGGCGCCCGGCCGGGAGTCGAGTGCCGCCGTCTGCGCCGCCGCGGCGTCGATCGCGGGCGTGCTGCCGAGGCCGGCCAGCGACGCGGTCGAGGCGCGGTCGACGTCCTTCACCGCCCCGTCGGAGCCCTGGTGCACCACCAGGTCGCCGCCGAGGACGGGCAGTCCGGCATAGGTGCGTTCGTAGCGCAAGTGCCGGGTGCCGTCCGCGTCGTGGACGACGTCCTTGGCGACCAGCTTCTCCTGCCCGGTGAGCCCCAGGCTCCGGGCGAAGTCGACTCCCTGGCGGTCCGCGGCCGCCAGCGCGGCCGACCGGTCGGCGGCGGGCCGCACCGGGGCGACGGAGAGCGACGGGGCGGTGGACGGCACCGGGGCGGACATGGCGGGGGCGGCGCACACCGAGGTACCGGTCACCAGCAGCGCGGTGGTGACGGCGAGCGGGACGAGCCGGTGCAGGGGAACGGAACGGGACACGGAATCTCCTTTGCCTGCCGGCCTTCGACGGGCCGGCTGCTGAGTCCACGCCGCGGAAGGCGGCGCGTGGGGACGGTCGGCACTCGGTGCGGGGACACCGGAGCGGGCCGCCGGGGCTCCAGGCGGTCTGGGAGGTACAGGAGGAGCTGCCGCACCGCGGAAGCCCTTCGATTGATGACATGCACATGACAGAAATGGGGGCGCACGTCACCCTGGCGGAAGGCGCGAGACACTTCATCGAGGCTCGCGCAATGCCGCTTCCCCGCAACCCACTTGAGGAAGAGGCCACCTGAAGCCTAGCTGAAGCGCCGTGGAATCATGTTTGACTGTGCTTGATTTCATTGTTTTCTGTTGGCAATTTCGGCCATCCCGACGCCCGACACACCTCCGGCGAACGCGCCGGTGAGCGGCCGTCACGCCGGGGCCCGCAGCGGCGCAGACCGGTTCACCTGGCAGGACGTCGGCCGCTGCCGCATACGGCATCGACCGGATCCGCACGCCTTCGCCCCCCTCGTCGCCGCGGTCACGGCGCCCCGCGGGCCGGACGGTCGGGTGGACCGGGCGACCCGCGCCGGTGTTCACGGCGACCATCCGCCGGCCGCGCCGCCGTCGTCGGACCCGCAGCCGTCGGCCGCTCCCGGACCGAGCTCCCCTGTTCCCGGACGCTCCCGGAGCCACTGTTCGGTGCTGTTGACGTGCAGCAGCACCGCCGCCTCCCTGAGGGAGGCGGCACGGGTCAGGTCCCGCAGAGCAGGGCGCCGGTCCTGATCAGCTCACGGACCTCTTCTACGGCCCTGTCCGTCAGCGACACTCCGTGCCTCTCCCCCGGCCCTGTTCCAGGGGCACGTCCGACCTGATGAGGCCCCGGGCGCGGAGGTCGCTCCAGAGTCCTTCGGGCGTGTTCCTGCCGTGGAGTTCCACGTTCCGTACGACCTGTTCCGGGTTCCGCATACCGAGGGTGACGTTGATGACCTGGGAATGGGTCAGCGGGAAGGCGATCGCCGCCGCGGGCAGCGTGGTGCCGTGAGCCTCGCATACCTCCGCGATCGCACGGGCCCGGGCGACGAGGTCACGAGAGGCCTCCCGGTAGTCGTACCTCATTCCCTCGACGGGCCAGTCCCGGGAGAGCAGACCCGAGTTGAACACGCCCACCGCCACGACGCTCTTGCCGAGTTCCCGGGCGGCGGGCAGGACGTCGTCCAGGGCGGACTGGTCGAGCAGGCTGTAGCGCCCGGCGAGCATCACGACGTCGGCGGCGGTCTCGCGCAGGAAGCGGGCGAGCATGGCCGACTGGTTCATGCCCGCGCCGATCGCGCCGATCACGCCCTGGTCGCGCAGTTCCGCGAGCGCGGGCATGGCCTCCTCGGCCGCCTGCCGCCAGTGGTCGTCCGGGTCGTGCAGGTACACGACGTCCAGCCGGTCCAGGCCGGTGCGCTCCAGCGTGTCCTCGACGGACCGGAGCACTCCGTCGCGGCTGAAGTCCCACTGCCGGCGCAGGTCGTCCGGCACGGCGAAGCCCTCGGGGTCGATGCCCTGCGGATCCTCGTTGGGCACGAGCAGCCGGCCCACCTTCGAGGAGACGACGTACTCGTCGCGGGGCCGGCCCCGCAGGGCGTCGCCGAGGCGGCGCTCGGAGAGGCCGAGGCCGTAGTGCGGTGCGGTGTCGAAGTACCGCACGCCGGCGTCCCACGCGGTGTCGACGGCGGCTGTCGCGACGTCGGCCGGGGTGATGCGGTAGAGGTTGCCGATGACGGAGGCTCCGAAGCCCAGCTCGGTGAGGGGGATGGAGGTGCTCTGGATGTTCCGCTGCTGCACGTCGTGCTCCTGGAGTAGGGGTGTGGGGGGTGTCCGTCAGCGGCTGACGTGGGCCGACCCGCCCGCGACGAGTGCCTCGACCTCGGCGAGGGTGGCCATGGAGACGTCTCCGGGCGTGGTCATGGTGAGGGCCCCGTGGGCGGTGCCGTAGGCCAGGGCGCGCTCCAGGCCGGTGCCGCCGAGCAGTCCGTGGATCAGGCCGGCCGCGAAGCCGTCGCCGGAGCCGATGCGGTCGAGGACGTGCAGTCCGGGCATGCGGTGCCCGGCGACGAAGCCGGTCTCCGCCGACCAGGCGGCCGACGACCAGTCGTTGACCCCGGCCGAGGGCACGTCACGCAGGGTCGTCGCCAGCACTTTCGCCCCGGGCAGCAGACCGGCGACCTCCGCGAGGGCTCCGGCGACCTCGTCGGCCCCGACGCGGGTCTGCCCCGGGTGCGCGCCGGCCAGGCCCAGGGCGCCGACCACGACGTCGGCGTGCCGGGCGAGCCGCAGGTCCACCTCTCGGGCCCGGACGGCGCCGCCCCGGCCGGCCCAGAGGCTGGCGCGGTAGTTGGGGTCGTAGGAGGTCGTGACACCGTGTCGGCGGGCCGCGGCCATGGCCTCGTCGGCGACGTCGGCGGTGGTGTCCGACAGACCGGCGAAGACGCCGCCGGTGTGGAACCAGCGCACCCCGGCCGAGAAGACGGCGTCCCAGTCCACGTCGCCCTTGCCCAACTGCGAGACGGCCGTGTGCGCGCGGTCGCTGACGCCGAGCGCGCCGCGGATGCCGTACCCCCGCTCGACGAAGTTCAGCCCGTTGCGTGCCGTGTGGCGCCCCACGCCGCCGTCGGGCGTCCACCGGATCATCGAGGTGTCGACGCCTCCCTGGAGGATCAGGTCCTCGACGAGGCGGCCCACCGCGTTGTCCACGAGCGCCGTGACGACGGCCGTGCGGAGGCCGAAGCAGCGGCGCAGGCCGCGTACGACGTTGTACTCGCCGCCGCCCTCCCAGACCCGGAACGAGCGGGCGGTGCGGATCCGGCCCTCACCCGGGTCGAAGCGCAGCATCACCTCGCCGAGAGCGACGACCTCCGGGCCGCTTCCCGTACACCTCGCCGCGGCCGGCGCGGATTCCGGTCCGGTGCCGCTCATCTGCCGAGCCATCCGCCGTCGACGGGCAGAACGGTGCCGTGGACGTAGGCGGCGGCGTCCGAGGCCAGGAACACGACGGCGCCGGCGAGGTCGTCGGCGCTGCCCCAGCGGCCGGCGGGGATGCGCTCCAGGATGGCCTTGCTGCGCGCCGGGTCGTCCTGGAGTGCCCGGGTGTTGTCGGTGGCGATGTAGCCGGGCGCGACGGCGTTGACGTTGACGCCGCGCGAGGCCCACTCGTTGGCCAGCGCCTTGGTCAGGCCGGCGACGCCGTGCTTGGCGGCGGTGTAGCCGGGGACGGTGATGCCGCCCTGGAAGCTCAGCAGCGACGCCGTGAAGACGATCTTCCCCCGGCCGCGTGCCGCCATCGTCGCGCCCACGGCCCTGGTCAGCGCGAACTGCGCGGTCAGGTTGACCTGGAGCACCAGGTCCCAGTCGTCGTCGGTGTGTTCGGCGGCGGGGGCGCGGCGGATCGTGCCCGCGTTGTTGACCAGGATGTCCACCGGCCGTTCGCGACCGGCGAGGTCCGCGCCCAGGGCGCGGACGGCTTCGGGGTCGGCGAAGTCGGTGCGGATCGCCTCGAACGTGCGGCCGGCGGCGATCACGTCCTCCTCCACCGCGCTGCCGGACTCCTCCAACGAGGCGCTGACGCCGATGACGTCCGCCCCCGCTTCGGCGAGCGCACGGGCCACGGCCCGGCCGATGCCGCGCCGCGCTCCCGTGACGACGGCGAGCCTCCCGGTGAGGTCGAAGGGCGTCATGCGGCGTCTCCCCGGTCGTTGTCGGTGCCTTCCACGGTGGTGCCGTCCACGGCGGTGCCTTCCACGGCCGTGCAGTCCACCAGGATCTTCATCACGTCGCCGCCGCCCTCCAGGGCCTCGAACGCGGCGGGTGCCCGGGTGAGCGGTACGACCTTGCTGATCAGCCGCTCGGCCGGGATCGTACCCTCGGCGACGAGGGTGACCGCCCTCTCGAAGTCGGAGCGGTCGTACAACCGGGCTCCCACCAGGGTGAGTTCGCGCCAGAAGAAGCGGTGCAGGTTCACCTCGCGGGGTCGGGGGTGGATGGCCACCAGGCACAGCCGTCCGCGCGCGCCCAGTACGTCGACCGCCGTGTCGACGCCGCCTGCCGCGCCGGACACCTCGAACGCGACGTCCGCCCCCGCGTCACCGGTCCACTGCCGGACCAGCGCCGGCAGGTCGTCGTCGGCGGGGTTCCAGGTGGTCAGACCCAACTCCTCGGCGAGCAGGCGACGGTGGGTGCTCGGCTCGACGACCCGGACCTCGGCGCCCGCCGCCCGCGCGACCAGGGCGATGAGGACGCCGACGGGTCCGCCGCCGACCACGACGGCCTTCTCGCCCGCCCGGACGCCGGCCCGTGCGACGTCGTGCACGGCCACCGCGGTGGGTTCGACGAGCGCGGCGCGGTCCAGGGGCAGGGAGTCCGGGAGCCGGACCAGGGTGGAGGCGGGCACCGTCCAGCGCTGCTGCAGCGCGCCCGGGGAGTCGATGCCGATGAAGTCGAGGTGCTGGCAGATGTGCTGGTGACCGGCCCGGCAGGCCGGACAGGTGTCGTCCCAGCGCAGCGGCATCACGGTGACCGCGTCACCGGGCCGCCAGCCCTCCACGTCCGGGCCGACGCGTACGACGCGGCCGGACATCTCGTGTCCGAGGACGGCGGGCGCGACCACGCGGGCGTCCATGTCGCCGTGGAAGATGTGCAGGTCGGTGCCGCAGATGCCGACGTAGGCGGGCGCCAGCAGCACCTCCCCGGGACCGGGCTCGGGGGTCTCGGCGGGTGCCGTGTCGAGGGTTCGTGCGGCCAGGTAGCGGACTGCGAGTGTCATCGTGGTTTCAGTGTCCCTTCAGCGCGGACGCCGATGGTGAGCAGCAGGTTGGCGTAGGTGCGGGTGTCGGCGGTGACGACGGCGAGGGCCAGGTCCCGCGAGCGGGCGGCCTCGTAGAAGGCGGCGCGGTCGAGTGCCGTGACCGTTCGGGGTGCCAGCACGGAGCGGTACTCGGCGAGGGCCGGCGGCTCCGGTTCGCCCGCGGGCGGCACCATCACGTGGGCCGACTCGACGGGCAGCGCGCGCAGCAGGACGTCCAGCACGGTGGTCACGTCGAGCAGGCCCGGGGCCAGGTTGAGGTGGACGGTCCTGGCGCGCTCGCCGGTGGCGGTGCTGGCGGGGTAGTGGCCGTCGGCGAGCAGGACGCGGGCGCCGTGGCCGGCGCCGGCGAGGGATTCGAGGATCCCTGGGTGCAGCAGCTCGTTCAGGAGCACGGGCGTGGACCTTCCGTCGTTGCGGACAGCCGGTAGAAGGAGGTCGCCGTACCGGAGAGCACGGCCTGCTTCTCGCTCTCGGAGCAGTCGTCGAGCAGTTCCTCGACGGTGGCGGCCCAGCGGTTCCAGCCGCCGGCGAGGACGCACACCGGCCAGTCGGAGCCGAACATCAGCCGGTCGGCGCCGAAGGCGTCCAGCAGGACGTCCCAGACCGGCCGGACGTCCTCGATCGTCCAGGTCCGGTGGTCGGCCTCCGTGATCAGCCCGGAGACCTTGCACCGCACGTGGGGGGATCCGGCCAGCGCGCGCAGCTTCGGCTCCCAGTCGGACAGCGCGCGGCCGACGGGCGGCTTGCCGGCGTGGTCCAGGACCAAGGGCAGGTCGGGGAGGCGCCGGGCGAGTCGGATCGCCTGGGGGAGCTGGTCGCTGCGGATGAGGGCGTCGTAGCCGAGCCCGCTGTCCCGGACGGCCCGCAGGCCCCGTTCGACGGTGTGGCGTTGCAGCCACTCGGGGTCGTCCTCGCCCTGCACGACGTGCCGCAGGGCCCGCAGGTGCCCGCCTCCGGGTCCGGAGCGCAGGTCGTCGAGCACGTCGCCGATCGCGGGTGAGGTGAGGTCCGCCCAACCGACGACGGCGCCGATCAGCGGGTCCTGTTCGGCGAGGGCCAGCAGCTCCCGCGTCTCGGCGACGGACGTCACGCACTGCACGAGCACGGTGCTTGTCAGCCGCCGCCCGGAGATCGTCCGGGTCGCGGTCCGTCGCAGGTCGTCGACCGTGTGCGTTCGGCGGATCGGCTCGTGGCCGGGCTCGTCCAGCCAGGGCTGCGGCCGGCGGTCCAGGTCCCACACGTGGTGGTGGGCGTCGATCAGGGGCGGCGGCTCAGACACGGGCGGACCAGACCGGGCCGTCGGGGTAGGCGTACTCCTTGAGGGACTCGGCGTGCATCTGCGCGCCCAGCCCGGGACGCGCGGGTGCGAGGTAGTGGCCGTCGGTGATGCGGACCGGGTCGACGAAGTGCTCGTGCAGGTGGTCGACGTACTCGATGACCCGGTCCTCGACCGTGCCGGAGACGGCGACGTAGTCGAACATCGACAGGTGCTGCACCATCTCGCAGAGGCCGACACCACCGGCGTGCGGGCAGACCGGGACGCCGAACTTGGCGGCGAGCAGCAGGATCGCGATGTTCTCGTTGACGCCGCCGACCCGTGCGGCGTCGATCTGCACGATGTCCACCGCGCCGGCCTGGAGGAGCTGCTTGAAGACGACCCGGTTGGCGATGTGCTCGCCGGTGGCGACCTTGACCGGACCGACGGCGCTGCGGACGGCGGCGTGGCCGAGGATGTCGTCGGGCGAGGTGGGCTCCTCGATCCAGTACGGCCGGTAGGGGGCCAGGGCGCTCATCCAGTCGATCGCGGCCTGGACGTCCCACCGCTGGTTGGCGTCCACCGCGATGCGGATGCCGTCGCCGACCGCCTCACGGGCGGTGCGCAGGCGCCGTACGTCGTCCTCCAGGGAGGCGCCGACCTTGAGCTTGATCTGGGTGAAGCCGTCGGCGACGGCCTCGCGGGCGAGGCGGGCCAGCTTCTCGTCGGAGTATCCGAGCCAGCCCGGCGTGGTGGTGTAGGCGGGGTAGCCCCGGTCGAGCAGCCGGCCGATGCGCTGTTCGCGACCGGGTTCGGCGCGTCGCAGGATCTCCAGGGCCTCCTCGGGGGTGAGCGCGTCGCTGAGCCAGCGGAAGTCGATCTGCGCGACCAGCTCCTCCGGCGACATCTCGCCCAGGAACCGCCAGACGGGCTTGTCGACGCGCTTGGCCGCGAGGTCCCAGGCGGCGTTGACGACGGCGCCGACGGCCATGTGGATGGCGCCCTTCTCCGGGCCCAGCCAGCGCAGCTGGGGGTCGTGGACGAGGGAGCGGGAGAAGGCTCCGAGGTCGGCGCAGACCTCGTCGACGGACAGGCCGACCACGTGCGGGGCGAGGGCCGCGATGGCGGCGGCCTGCACGTCGTTGCCGCGCCCCGTGGTGAAGGCCAGGGCGTGGCCTTCCAGTTCGTCGGCGGCGTCGGTGCGCAGGACGACGTAGGCGGCCGAGTAGTCCGGCTCGGGGTTCATCGCGTCCGAGCCGTCGAGGTGCTCGGAGGTGGGGAAGCGCACGTCCAGGACGTCGAGGGCGGTGATGCGGGCGGATTCCGGGGAGGCGGGCAGGGGGGATGACATGGCGACAACTCCTGTGTGGGCAGGGGAACACGGTCCCCTGCGACGAGATGGGGAGGAAGGGCGTGGGGCGTGGGCGCCCGGGTCACTCCTGGGCCTTGCCGCCCGTGATGCGCGAGATGATCAGCGCCACCAGGATGATCAGGCCGTTCAGCGCCCCGATCCACTGGGCGGGGACGCCCCCGAGGGTGAGCACGTTCTGGATCATGAAGAGGAGCAGGATGCCGCTGAAGGCTCCGAACATCGTGCCCTTGCCGCCGTTGAGGCTGATCCCGCCGATGACGGCGGCGGCGAAGACGGTGAAGATGTAGCCGTCGCCCTGGGCCGCGGCGACGGAGGCGAGCCGTCCGGAGAGCAGCAGTCCGGCGAGGGCGGCGAGCACGCTGCCGCTGACGATGACGATCCACAGCACCCGGTCGGTGCGGATGCCGGCCGCCTTCGCCGCGTCGACGTTGCCGCCGATCGCGTACAGGGAGCGGCCGAAGCCGGTCCAGCCGAGGAGGACGACGGCGACGGCGAACAGCGCCAGGCATATCCAGATGGACGCCGGTGTCCCGAACCACTCCGCGGTGCCCAGGTAGAGCATGGAGGGCGGGAGCTGGAAGAACGTCTGGCCGCCGGAGAGGCCGGTGAGGATGCCGCGCAGGACGATCAGCATGCCGAGGGTCACGATGAAGCCGTTGAGCCCGAAGCGGATGATCAGCAGGGCGTTGAGCACACCGACGACCGCGCCCACGGCGAGGGTCACCGGTACGGCCCAGGCCCCGGGGATCAGCCCGAGCCCGTGTCCGGCACCGGCCGGAACGACCAGCAGGGCGGCGACCCCGGGGGCGAGTCCCATGGTGGACTCCAGGGACATGTCCATCTTCTTGACGATCAGGATCATCGTCTGGGCGAGGACCAGGAGGGCGATCTCGGACATGGTCTGCAGGACGTTGACGAGGTTGTCGGCCTGCAGGAACACGGGGTTGACGATCTGGCCGACGATCGCGATGACCACGATCGCGGGGACGAGCGCGAGGTCCCGAAGCCGGGCCAGCGGCACCCGGCCGCCGAACAGCGCGGTCCGCCTCACCCGCGGTTCCGTGGCCTCCGGTGGGGCTGTGTCCACGAGGACGGTGTCAGGCATTGAGGTCCACTCCTTCCATCGCGGCCACGAGGTCGTGATCGTGCCAGCCGCGGGCGATCTCCGATGTCACACGGCCCTGGAACATCACGAGGACCCGGTCGCACATGCGCAGGTCGTCGAGTTCGTCGGAGGCGACGAGCACTCCGGTGCCGGTCCGCGCCGTCTCCTCGACCTTGCCGAGGAGGAATTCCTTGGACCGCACGTCCACCCCGGCGGTCGGGTTGATCAGGACCAGCAGCCGGGGGTCGTCGGCGAGGGCGCGCGCCATGACGACCTTCTGCTGGTTGCCGCCGGACAGCGCGGAGACGGGCAGGTCGGGCCCAGGAGTCTTGATGGCCAGCTTCTCGATCATGCTCGCGGCGAGCCGGTCCCGGCGGGCGCGGCTCAGGAAGCCGTTGCTGCCGATCCGGCCCGGTACGGACAGGGTGGCGTTGTCCGCGATCGACATGTCGGGCACGAAGCCCTGGTGGTGCCGGTCCTGCGGAACGAATCCGGCACCCGCCGCCAGCGCCGCCGGCACGCTGCCCGGCCGGGGCCGGTGGCCCGCGATCTCCAACTCGCCGCCGTCGGCGGCCCGCAGCCCCACGACGGTCTCGGCGACCTCGGTGCGACCGCTGCCCGCGGCCCCCGCGAGCCCGACGATCTCCCCCGCGGCGACCCGGAAGGTGACGCCGCCGTAGGTGGCACCGCTCAGGCCGCGGACGCTCAGCGCGGCCGTGGCGCCGGGGTCGGCGGTACTCACCCGTTCCCCGCGCCGGGTGGCTGCGGCCTCGCCGGTCATCGCGGCGACCAGCTCGCCGCGGGGGAACTCCGTCACCGGCGCGGTCACGATGTGCCGGGCGTCCCGGAACACCGTCACCGTGTCGCAGATCTCGTAGACCTCCTGGAGGTGGTGGCTGATGAACAGGAAGGTCACGCCCTGGTCCTGCAGATCGCGGATCCTGTCGAAGAGCCGGTTGATGGCCGCCCCGTCGAGCTGGGCGGTCGGCTCGTCCAGGATGATGAACCGGGCCCCGAAGGACAGGGCCCGGGCGATCTCCACGAACTGCCGCTGCTCCACGTCGAGATCGCCGGCGGGGGTCTGGGGATCGACGTCCACCGACCAGGTCGCCAGCAGTTCCTCCGCGCGGCGGCGCACGTCCCCCCAGCTGATCAGGCGACCGCGGCCGGGGGCGTGCCGGTTCAGGAAGAGGTTCTCGGCGACGGTCAGCGTGGGGATGATCGTCGACTTCTGGTAGACGCAGGCCACGCGTCGGCGCCAGGCGTCCCGGTCCGCCTGCCGCGGCGCCGGGCTGCCGGCGAAGGTGACCGTTCCCTCGTCGGGGGCCTGAAGGCCGGTGAGGACGGACACCAGGGTGGACTTTCCGGCCCCGTTGCGGCCGACCAGCGCGTGGGTCTCACCGGGTCTGATGGTGATCCGGGCGCCGTTGAGGGCCACCGTCGGACCGAATCGTTTGACGATGCCCGTCGCCTCGACGACGGGCGGGTCCGTGAGGGTCCGCCCGTCGTCCGCCGGGGCGGGCACGGGGCCGACCACTCGCTCCCCGTCGCTCATCTCAACCGCCTTCTGCTCGAATGCCGTGGGGTTGCCGGTCGGGAGGTCAGCCGACGTTGTTGCCCCACAGGGACTTGTCGTCGCTCTTCACACTGGTCACGCCGCCGTAGGTGCCGCCGTCGGCGGTGACGAGCGGGGCCTGGAGCTGGTCCTCCAACAGACCGTCACGGACCTGGACGATCGTGCTGTCGTGGTCGGTAGGACCGGGCTGGAACGTTCTCCCGTCGATCGCGGCCCTCAAGTAGTGCAGGGCGTACCGGGCGTAGAGGTCGGCCGGCTGGGAGACGGTGGCGTCGATCTTCCCCGCGGCGATGTTCCTGAGCTCCTCGGGGATGCCGTCGTTGGAGACGACGAAGACGTGCTTCTCGTCCTTCGGGTCCACCAGCAGCCCCGCCTGCTTCAGGACCTGGAGCGTGCCGGCGAGGGCGAAGCTGGACTGCATGTAGACGCCCTTGATGTCCGGGTTGGCGACGAGGTCCGTCTGGAGCTTCTGCGCGGCGACCGCGCCGTCCCAGTTGGTGGCCTCGCCGAACACCTTGATGCCGGGGAAGTTCTTCTTCATGCAGTCGTTGAACGCCTCGGTGCGGTCACGGCCGTTGATGGAGGACAGGTCGCCCTCCAGCATCACGACCTTGCCCCGGCCGTCCAGCTTCGTACCGAGGTACTGGCACGCCTTCTCCCCGTACGCCCGGTTGTCGGCCCGCACCACCATGAAGACCTTGCCGCTGTCCGGGCGGGTGTCCACGGTCACGACGGGGATCTTCTTCGCGGCCAGCTGATCCAGCGTCGGGGCGATGGCGGCGGTGTCCTGCGGGGCCATCGCGATGCCCTTGACGCCCTGGCTGATGAAGGTCTGGGCGTTGGCGGTGAGCTTGGCGACGTCTCCCTGGGAGTTGGTGGTCTTCAGGGACAGGCCTAGCTGCCCCGCGGACCCGGGCGTGTACTTGATGTACGAGTTCCAGAAGTCGGTGTCGGAACGCGGGTAGTCCACGCCGATCAGCGACCGGTCCGACGACGCGGTGGTTCCGGAGCCGCATGCGCCGAGCAGCGCAACTGCGGAGAGCGCGGAGACAGTGGAGCAGAGGGCGTTTCTGAGTCTCATCGGTGGTTCCTCGTGGTGGTCCCGGAGCAGGGGATCGCCCCTAGCGGATACGGCAGGTGTCACGCTTCGGAGACATGGGATGTTTATAGGTCTCAGCTGAAGAAGCTGTCAATGCCTCGGTGGAACCATGCTGCAAATAAGGCATTCTGCGACGGCGAGGGGTCAGGTCCGCTCAGATCGGCCGACGATTGATCCCATCAATAGCGAGGATCGACGGTGCGGCGCCACGGGCCGCCGTCCACTCCCGAGCGGCGTCGGCCGGGCGCCGCGCCCCTCGGTCGACTCGGGCACGGCCACTCGGGGAGGACGCCCGGTCCGCGATGCCGGCCGACGACCGGGCCTCGGGATCGGTCGGTGCGAATGTGGCACCGGCGGGCCCGAGTCATTCGCGGCACGGGCCCGAACGCACTGCGGGCACTCCGGCCGGTCCGGGCCGGCCCGCTCACGCGGCCCCGGCTCGGATCGGGTCAGGCGGGACGGCGGGCGAGTTCGGCGCGGGTGGTCCGGAGCCCGACCAGGCCGCGGGCGACATGGTTCTCGACCGTGCGGATCGGGCCACCTGGGCGGTCACGAGCGCCGGGTCGTCGCCGGCCCCCGTCACTGTCCGCTCGACGTGGCGCGGCAGTGGGCCCGCCATCTCGCCTATGTTTACGCAACCATCTCCCGGTGGCAAGCATCCTGACCGCCGGGACGGTCCCCCCGACCGTGCCGGCCCGGCCGAGCGCACGGGTTGACATCGGTACGGAAGGAGCGTTGACGGACGGGTCGGACAGCCCGCAGACTTTGCGCACCGGCGGGGCCTCCGCGGACCGCCGGAACGGTTGCGGGCCGTCACCCGCGGATCAGCGGCCCCGAGCCGACTGCCCTGCCGACCGCCCCGCCGACCGCCGTTCCCGCGGTCGACCGTGCCCGCTCCGCGGTCGGACGAAATCGGCCCGCCCGGCTCGCCCGTCACGGGTCCCGCACCCGCCGTCCTGATGCAGAGGAGGTGCATTCCGTTTTTCGTCGGCGTCGTAGGGCCACCAGCGCGGCCCGCGCCGCGAGCTCTTGTCCCGTCCCGCCTCGGCGCGGATCCACCCGAGGCCCGCCGGTCGGCGGGCCTCCGAACACCGGCCGAGGTGCGGGTTGAGCAAGCCGATCAAGGTACGGAAGACACCCAGGGCGCTCAAGGCGTCCAAGGACCCCGAGGGGCGGATGGCCCTCGCCGACCACCTGCGGGAGCTGCGCAACCGCGTGGCCAAGTCGGTCCTGGCGATCGTCGTGTTCACCGTCCTGGCGCTGTTCTTCCACAAGAGGATCGAGGACTTCCTGCTGCAACCGCTCCGCTGCACCCCGGAGATCATCGCCACGGGGAAGGAGAAGTGCGCGCAGGTCTCGACCATCGGCCTCACGGCCGGCTTCACCTGGATGCTCAAGGTCGCCCTGACCGCCGGCGTGGTGGCCACCGTCCCCGTCTGGCTCTACCAGATCTGGGCCTTCGTCGTGCCCGGTCTGCACCGGAACGAACGCAAGTACACCCGGATCTTCGTCGCCTGCGGCGCCCCGCTGTTCCTGGCCGGAGCCGCCCTGGCGATGGTGCTGCTGCCGACGACGGTCCAGATGCTCATGTCGTTCACCCCCGACAACACCACGCCGATCCTGCCGCCCGACGACTACTTCGACATCGCCACCCGGCTGGTCCTGGTCTTCGGCCTGGCCTTCGAGTTCCCGCTGCTGCTGGTGATGCTCAACCTGACCGGCATCGTCACCGGCAAGCGGCTGCTCGGCTGGTGGCGCGGCATGGTACTGGGCATCACCGTCTTCGCCGCGTTCGCCACCCCGAGCGTCGACCCGCTGAGCATGCTGGCACTGGCCGCACCGATCTGGGCCCTCTTCTTCCTCGCCTGCGGCATCGCGACGGTCAACGACCGGCGCAAGGCC
Source organism: Streptomyces sp. BE303 (assembly GCF_036290945.1). NCBI lineage: Bacteria > Bacillati > Actinomycetota > Actinomycetes > Kitasatosporales > Streptomycetaceae > Streptomyces > Streptomyces sp. BE303. Next base: position 28,283 of record NZ_JAQYWZ010000802.1, on the reverse strand, counting down.
CGGCGCAACCCCGACCACGGGCTCGGCGCCGACGAGGCCTCCGACGTCGACCTGACGGTGCAGCCGGTGGCGGAGGTGGCGGCCGTCGAGGCCTCCACCCGGCCGGCCGCGAGCATCGAGGTGCACATCCCCCGCCAGGAACACCCGGAGCACCGGGCGCACCTGGACGACATCACCTGATCCGACGGCGGGCGGCCGAACCGCACGCCTCGGCGCCCGACCCACCGGACGCGGGGCCGTGGCCATCGGGGCCCCGGCCATCCGGATCACGATTGTGCATCCCACCGGGCTCCGGAGCCGCCTCCGCACTCCCTCCCCCGGAAGCGGCACGCGCCGGGGCACACCGCGACCGCGGCGTGGTCGGCCCGGTCGCGGTGGCCTGCGCGGCGCGCCATTGGTGCGGTTTCGGGGAGGCGGGTGTTTCATGAGCCGGTTCGGCCGGGGCCGGGGACGGGGGTGCGGCTCGGGGCCGGTAGCGGTTCCGCGGTGGCCCCGAGCGGTCGCCGGAGGGACGAGCGGCTTCCGGCCCGGGAGGGAAGCAGGACGCGACCGGGGCCGGACACGGCCTTCCTCCCGCTCGCGTGGGCGAAGGCCCGCGATCCAGCCGGCGCCCGTCCGCACAGCCGCGCCGGTGTCCTCACCCGGGCGTTTCGACGAAGCGGGCGCCCGCGTGAAGGCGGTGGTGCTCCACCCGCACGATGCGGCCGTCCGCCATGGACGCGGTGACGTCGACACCCGTGCTGCCGCCGGGGTCAAGGGCGTCGAGGTCGTGGGAGACCACCACGGTGGCAACCCCACGGTCACGGACGAGCTCCGCCAGCAGGGCGATGATCCGACGGCCGCGCTCCCGGTCCAGGACCGACGTGGGCTCGTCGACGAGCAACAGGGAGGGCGAACCCATCAGCGACCTCGCGATGTTGACGCGCTGCCGCATGCCGCCGGACAACTGGTGAGGCCGGCGATCCGCGGCGTCGGCGAGGCCGACCTGTTCCAGCAGTTCCATGGCCAGGGTCCGATGCGCGCGCCTGCTGCCCCTCCGCAGGTCCACGGCCAGCAGCACCTGCTCAAGGGCGGTGAGGGACGGGATCAGGTTGTCCTGCTGGAAGACGAAGCCGATGTGGTCGCGGCGGACCCGGGCCCGCTCGGCCGCCGGAAGGTCGGCAGTCCGGACGCCCTCCGCGCACCCCGCCACCAGCTCGACGGGCTCGTCCGCACCGGACCCCTCGGCCGGCGGATCCCCCGACGGCCACGACCCCTGCCACCAACCAGGTGACAGGCGTTTCCGGATGATCCGGCTGCTGCTCGTCGACGACCATCCTGTGGTGCGCGCCGTGCTGTCGGCCACCGACGACCTCCATGTGCGCGGTGAGATCGTGCCCGGAAAGGAACACCCGCGGACTTTCCGACGGCCGACGCCGTGGATTCACCGCGCTGCTCGATCCCGCACGAATCCCTTCCGCGACGGATCCCGTAGAACGACCGGCGGGCCACGTCCGGCAATTCCCCGAAGTCGCACCGCCCAAGGCCCGGAGCCCTCGCGACCCACCATGACGCACCGGAGAGCGAGCGTTCACCCCACGGCCTCGGGATCGGCGGCTCCGTCGTATCCCGGAGCGGCCAAGCAGGGTGCCGAGTCCGGCCGCTCGATCGACACCGTCGCCAACACCGGGCCGTACCTGTGAGCCGGCCGACCCGGGCCCTGGAGCACGGCGGATTCACCCCCCACCCACCACTCCGTATTCGCCGGCGGACCACTACTCCCCATTTCCTCACCAGAGAGCCGAATACTCAATGGCCGCCAGGGAAGTCCGCTTTCTCTTGAATGTCCGACTCTGTCGGGTATTCTGCACGACAAGGCCGATGACAGCGGAAACGCCGGTGTGTAGCGCCGCCGAGACCCCGATCAGCCATCCGCCCGCACGGCCGGGCCCTCGCCGGGCCGGGCGCCTCCTCGAATCCCGCGGAGCCCGTACATGCGCGTATCCGACACCTCCCCCACCCTGCGGCCGGCCGCCTACCTGTGCAGCCCCCCACAGAATCCGAGGGCAGCGACCGGTGACCGCGAAGCGCTGACGCACTTCGCCGCCCGGCTCGGCCTGCCCACTCCGGTGTTCTACCTCGACGACGTCCACCCGTCCTCCTGGGGCCACCGGTCCCGGCCCCAGTTCGAGACGCTCGTACGCGCGGTGATCGACGGCACGCACCGGCTCCTACTGATACCGGGCCCCTGGGTCTTCTCCGCCGACGAGGGTCGCATCCGCCTGTCGCTCCGTGTCCTCACCGCGGCCGGCTGCACCCGGGTCCTGACCCTCCCGAAGCAGCCGGCCCCCGTCCCGCGGGAGCACCCGGCGACGGCCGGCGCGCGTCCCGGGCGAGTGCCGGGCCAGCGAAGGCCTCCCGCGTGACCGAGCCCTGAGCGACGCCGGGGAGGAAGGACCCCGGCCGGCGCGCGTACAGCGGCGGCCGGGGTCCGCCGGGGCGAGGAGGGCGAATCGATCGCCCCTGCAAACGATCGGTGTCCTCGCCGACCTGGTCCGACGGGGAGTCCCTCAGCGGCTGCCTGACCGGCAGGCCGACGGCGGTCAGCCAGGCACCCGGCAGTCTCGACGACTTCGTCCTCCGGGCCACGGACGACCACCTGGCCGAGAAGTCCTTCAACGGCGTGTTCTGGTCCGCCTGCACCGATCTCGGCGCACCCGCCCCGCGACAGGATCGTCGGGGCACCCGCGGCGATCTCGCCGGAGAACGGACGCGTGGACGTGTTCGTCCGCGGATCGGACGACGCGCTCCGGCAGAGGTCGTCCGTCGGCGACAGCAGGACGGGGTGCACGACTCACCACGAGTGGTGACAACGAGTCCCGGACCGCGACGGGCGCCCGGTGGTCGTCAGGGGTGCGGAGCCTGGTCGTGGACCCAGGCGGCCACCTGGGCACGGCGGGTGAGGCCCAGCTTGAGCAGAATCCGCTGCACGTGCCCCTGTGCGGTCCGCGGCGAGATCACGAGCCGAGCGGCGATCTGCTTGTCCGACAGCCCCTCCCGGAGCAGATCCGCGACCTGCTGCTCCCGGGCGGTGAGGAGCGGGCGGACGGCCTTCTGCACGGGCTCGGCGAGGACACGGTCGTCCAACAGGGCCAGGGCGAGGGACTGCTGGACCGTCGAGGTCTCACCCCTTCGGACATGCGCCTCGAACGCGGCATCGCCCAGCGCCGTCCGCAGCTCGCGCTCGCACGCCAGGTGGTGGACGGCCAACTGCCCCATGCCGGAGATGGCGGTACCGGTCCACCGCCACAGGCTGCGGGCCGCACCCAGGTGTTCGGCCGCCTCCTGGCTCTGGCCCTGCCGCGCCCTCGCCCAGGCCATCGTCTCCAGGCACCGGGCCACCAGCAGCCGGTCGTGCCCGGGCAGGGCGGCGCGGAGGCTCTCGCGCAGCACGGCGACGGCCTGCTCGGCGTCCCGGGCCGACCAGTGCCGCAGGGCCAGGGCCCACAGGGCGTGGGGACGGGCCCACCGGAGGTCGTCGGTGTCACACCGGTCCAGGCACTCCTGGGCGAGAGCGGCCGCGCGCCGGTCGCCGGCGAGGCAGGAGGCGACGGCGAGGAGATGGAGGGCGGTCCAGTACTCCCCGGGATCACCGAGGGCCTCGGAGCGGACGAGCGCGTCCTCCAGGAGCTCGACGGCCCGCACCGGATCGCCCCGGAACAGCGCGCCGAGCCCGGCCAGTCGGCCCGCCGCCGCGATGGAGCCGGGGTCGTCCATGGCCCGGGCCAGCTCGCCGCACTCGTCGGCCCGGACCTCGCCGCCGGCCGCATCGCCGGTGAAGAGCGCCAGCCAGCCGTCCGTCCAGAGGGCCTTCGCCCTGACCGGGCTCGGCTCGGTGTCCACTGCGAGCAGCTGCGCGAGCCAGCCGCGGTCCTCCTCCAGGTCGCCGATGCCCACCCCGTGACTGCGGACCGCGGTGATGATCTCCATCCCTCTGCGCGCCTCCCCCGGCTCGTCCAGGCAGGACCGCAGCGCGTCACGGATGTTGGGCTGCTCACGTCGCAGCCGGGCCAGCCACTCGGGCTGCTTCGCGGTGAACCGTTCCGCCTCCGCACGCCGGACGAGGGCGTGGTAGTGCTCCCGGTGCCGCCGCACCACGTCCCGCTGTCCTCCGTGCTCGGGCAGCCGGAGCCGTCCGTACTGCCGCGCGATGCCCGGCATCCGGTAGTAGACCTGCTGCTCCTGTTCCTCGCGGACGAGCACGGACTTGTCGACCAGGCCCGCCACCACGTCGAGCACGGCCGGGCGCGGCAGGGACTCGTCCGTGCAGACCGCCTCGACCGCGGCGAGGTCGAAACCGGCGGTGAAGACCGACGCCCGTGCCCAGAGCCGCCGTTCCTCCTCGCCGCAGAGGTCGTAGCTCCGGTCGACGGCCGCCCGCAGGCTCCGCAGGCGCGGCGGCGCGGACCGGCTCCCGCCCGTGAGCAGGCCGAAGCTGTCGTCGAGGCGGTCGAGGATCTGGTCGCAGGCGAGGACCCGCAGGCGGGCGGCGGCCAGTTCGATCGCCAGGGGAACGCCTTCCAGGCGGTGGCAGATCTCGGCGGCGGCCCGGGCTTCGGCGGGCGACGGGTCGAAGGCGCCGAGGACGGAGACGGCGCGGTCGGTGAACAACCGCAGCGCGTCGTTGCGCGCCACCGGTCCGGTGGGACGGAGGCCCGGTCCGGGTGCGGGAAGCGGCGGGACCACGAGCAGTTGCTCGCCGTCCACCCCGAGCGCCTGCCGACTGGTGGCGATCACCCGCAGGTGGGGGGCGGCCTCCAGGAGTGCGCCGGCGAGGACCGCTGCGGTGTGCAGGAGGTGCTCGCAGTTGTCGAGCACGACCAGCGTCCGGCGGTCCCGCAGGTATGCCGTCAACGCCCCGATCGGCCGTTGGCCGGGAGCGACACACAGTCCGAACACGGCCAGGGCGGCGGTGACGACGCCGTCCTCCGTCTCGAAGGCCGCCAGGTCGATCAGCCAGGTGCCGGCCGAGAACGAGCGCCGGAGTGTGTGGGCGAGGTGCACGGCGAGGCGGGACTTGCCGATACCGGCGGGGCCGGTCATGGTCAGCAGTCTGCTCCTGCCGACCAGGTGCCGGGCGAGTGCGAGCTCCCGCCGCCGTCCGATGAAGCTGGTCGTATCCGCGGGGAGGTTCCCGTGTCCCGTACGCACTGCCGTCCTGCCTCTGTTCTCTGGTTCGGGGTGCTGCGTCCGACCCGTTCCGCCGACGCGGGCCCGGCACGTGCCGGGCCCGCGCTCCTGCGGAAAGCGAAGGCCGGGACCGTCCGCGGATCGCGTGGTTCGGCTTCCGAGGACGAGCGGGGGAAGACCCGGCCCGGCTCCGCCGGAACGCCTGAGCCGGGTATGCGAAACTCGATGATGCGCCCGGTCGAAATGCGCAGGGATTTCTCCCGGAGAATCGCCCGACCAGCCCACGAATTTCCCGTCCGGACCGTATGCCATATGAGATCTCCACGGCGACGCGATCGTCAAGTCGGACCAGCGACCGCCGATCAATCGTGACGGACCGTCACCATGCGTGTCCGGAAAACCGCTTCACGGGCAATCGCTCCAGAAGGAGGGCAGCGGAAAACAGGTAATGAGACAGGTAAACGTACGTGTGCGGGCCCGTCGCCCATCGGGCCACAATGAGCCCCGGATCGGCTGACGGACCGCCGGTCGGACTCGCGAGAATTTCGTCACGACCCCTTAACACCTCTCTTGTGGCGTCACATTGACGATTCAACGGGTGGCGACGGGTCGATACGCCTTTCACTGACGACCGACACCGGGTCATGCCGATCACCGCCCGGCCGAGGCGCACCCTGCGCCGGCCCGAATTCCTGGAGATGTCCGCGTGACTCGCAGAACCGCCCGCACAGCCGTCAAGCTCGCAACCGTCCTGTCCCTGACGCTGGGCGCCGGGCTCGCCGCCGGCCAGCCGGCCTTCGCGTACTGCCCGGCGTGCTCGCACCCGGGCCAGTTCCACGACGAACCCCAGGAGCAGAAGCCGCGCACGACCGGCGACAAGGTCCACGAAGGCATCGAGATCGCCCTCGGCGTGCTCGGCGGCCTCACGATCACTCCAGAGTTCGGTGGCGTCGAGGGTGTCGGGGTCGGTGAGGCCGGAGCCCGGGGCGGCGACGAGGCTGGGGGTGAGCGCGGCGGCCCGTCACGGTCCGGCGGCACCCGCGACGAGAGTCCCCAGCGCCCGACAAAGCCGGACGGGGCGCAGAAGCCGACCACCGGCACCGGAGCGGCCAAGCCGGAGGCCGGCCGCCCGGAAGAGAAGTTCGTGGAGGCCGACCGCGGCCCGGGCTACGGGATCGTGACCGAGGGCGACACCGCGTCCGGCCAGCCCACGAAGGTGCCGGAGTCCGGGATGGAACTCGACTTCCAGACCCTCGACCTGAACTCCCAGAAGCCCGCCGACGGCGTGACCCGGATCAGGACCGGCCGGACGAAGCTGGCCGAGGACGACCCGAACTACGACTCGGACAGTGACGACTTCGACGAGGCCTACCGCGGCCGGATCCCCAAGCCCACCTCTCAGTCCGAGGTCGCGAAAGCCGTGGCCTCGGGGGCGGACCGGACCGTGATCCTGTGGCGGGGCACCGGCCTGAAGGCGGCCGAGAGCATGGCCAAGCAGGGATCCGCGTCAGGGGACCCCGCCTCGGCCGCCACGGCCAGGCCGTCCGCCGCGACCGCCGCCCAGCAGGTCGGGAAGGGCGGGGTGCTCCCCGAGTTCACCACGGACCCCGGTGTCGCCGAAGGCTTCAGCCACAAGAACGCCCTGGTGGTGATCGAGATATCGGCCAAGTACCTTGCCAAGGGCAGTAGTTCGGAGTCCGGCTGGGTGGCCGCCCGGACCGCCCCGGCGAAGGTCCGGGTGATCGTGGACCGCACGGGCGGCGCCGGTGGCTCCGGCGGCCCCAACGCCTCCTGATCCCGCTCCGCCCCGCGGTGCCCGTGCACCGCGGGGCGCCACTCGGTGAGGACCGCGGTCTCGCACGATCCGCAGATGCCCTGACGGCAGGTGGACGGGACCACCGTCCCCGCCTCCTCCGGCGCGTGGAGCAGCGTCCGGTCCGCGCCGTCGGCGGCGCCGGACCGGCTCGGTGCGCCGAACCGTCGCAAGTCCACGGCATACGGCAGAGCTCGCACCGGACCACCTCCACCACGTGACGAAACCTCAGCGACTGTGCACATGAACGCTTCCCGCATCCCGCTTCCCTAATAAGGAGTGCGGAACGACCGCCGGAGCCCGGCGCGTTACCAAGTCGTGATCGGGGCGGACGGTCCGGAGCACCGACAGCCCGGCCTACCGGTCGTCAGTTGCCGTACCCCGCGCGGGATCCGGGGCACAGACGGGCGAGGAACCGGGACCCGGCGAAACCTACGGTCGGGTAGGACTTGACGCCCCACCCTGCCAACTGAAAGCTTCATGGTCGAAAGTGCTTTAAACACTCGCGCTTGCAGCAACTACAAGCACATTTTCTGCTCTCATGCGGCACGAGCAACCTGCAGCGCGGCAGGTTCTCGGCGGGGAGCGGGGCGAGGTCGCCGGCCGGAACGAACCCCCAGCGGTCCGGTGCCCGACGCGCGAGCCCCGCGCATCCCCTCGCCGCCGGCGCGGTTCGCGCCTCCCGGTCGCCCGTTCATCGGGCGGCTTCCTGACCTTCCCCCACAGAAGGAGTCAGCCATGCGCTGGTCCTGCCGGCGAGGCCGAAGCCTCGTCGTACTCGCCACAGCCGCCGTCACCCTCCCGCTCACGGCGACGCTCTCCCCCGCCGCCGCCGACACGCCGGCCTCCACCCCCGTCGCGGCCGTGGTGCCGCAACCCGTCTCACAACAGGCCCTGTCCGGAGGCGAGTTCACCCTCACCGCCAAGACCCGGATCGCCGTCCTCTCCAAGGACTCGGCGGCAGTGGGGGTCGGTACCTACCTGTCGAAGCTCCTCGCTCCCGCGACGGGCTTCGACCTCCAGGTGGTGAAGGCGACCAAGGCGCCCGACAAGGCCGTCGTCCTGGACCCCAACGGCCCCAGGGAGCTGGGCGCCGAGGGGTACACCGTCTCGGCCAGGAAGAACGGCATCGTCGTCACGGCATACGGCGCACAGGGCCTGTTCCGGGGCGTGCAGACCCTTCGCCAGCTGCTCCCCGCCGCGGTCGAGTCCCGCACCAAGCAGTCCCGGGCGTGGACCGTCGCACCCACGGAGATCTCCGACTCGCCCCGTTACGAGTACCGCGGCGTGATGCTGGACGTCGCCCGCCGCTTCTTCCCCGTCGACCAGGTCAAGCGCTACATCGACGAGGCCGCGGCCTACAAGATCAACAAGTTGCAGCTGCACCTGACCGACGACCAGGGCTGGCGCATCGCCATCGACGCCCTGCCGAACCTCACCAAGGTCGGCGCCAGCACGCAGAGCGGCTTCACCGGCGGCACCGACTGGTACTACACGGCGGCGGACTACAAGGAGATCGTCTCCTACGCCGCCTCCCGCTTCATGACCGTCGTGCCCGAGATCGACGGGCCCGGCCACACCTGGGCCGCCCAGACCTCGGTGCCCGAACTGCGCTGTGACGACAAGTACGCGCAGCCCTACTCCGGCTTCGACGTCAAGATCAGCCTCTTCTGTCTGGGCGAGCAGAAGCAGAAGGACGCGACGAAGAACTTCCTGCAGACCGTCATCAAGGCCGTGGCCGAGCTGACCCCCGGCCCCTACGTCCACCTCGGTGGTGACGAGGTCCCCGCGGCCACCACCTCGGAGCAGTACGACTCCTACGTCAAGACGGTCACCGACGCGACCACCGCGCAGAAGAAGACCGTGATGGGCTGGCACCAGCTCGGCCAGTCCCCCCTCCCCGCCGGCAGCCTCCTCCAGTACTGGGGCGAGGACAGCGACCGGGAGACCATCGGCACGGCGAAGGAGGCGCTGGGCATCCGCCACCTCCGGGCCGGAGCCGCCCAGGACGTCAAGTTCATCATGTCGCCGTCCGACCACGCCTACCTCGACATGAAGTACGACGCCTCCACCCCGTACGGCCTGAGCTGGTCCGGATACGTGCCGGTGCAGCGCTCCTACGAGTGGGACCCGGAGACCGTCACCGGCAAGCTCGACGGCACCGGCTCCATCGTCCCGGCGCACAAGGTCGCCGGCGTCGCGGCCGCACTCTGGGCCGACCGCGCCTACGAGGGCAGCAATGCGCTGCCCAACGCCGGCACCCGCTGGCCCGCGCCCCGGGACTACGCCGACTTCATGAGCTTCCCCCGACTGCCCGCCATCGCCGAGGTCGGCTGGAGCCCCCAGTCCGCCCGGGACTGGAACAGCTTCCGCCAGCGCCTGGGCCTGCACGGCCCGCGCTGGACCGCCGCCGGCATCGGGTTCTACCCGGCCCCGGGCGTCCCCTGGGCCAACACGGCCGGCAGCGGCCTGGAGGGTGTCCACACCCTCACCACCGGCGGCAAGGCCCTGACTTCCGCCACGGCTTCCGGTACCCAGCTCACCACCGCGACCACGGACGGCGGCTCCGACCAGAAGTGGTCCTTCACTCGCTACAACGACGGGACCTACGCGCTCGTCAACCAGGCCTCCGGGCTCTGCGCCGATGTGAACCGCGGATTCACCAGCGCCGGCGCAAAGATCATCCAGTGGACCTGCACCGGCAACCCCAACCAGCGCTGGATCGTCACCCCGGTGAACGGCGGCCACACCATCACCTCGGCCAAGACCAAGTTCCTGCTCACCGCGGCCTCGACCGCCGACGGCGCCCTGATCACCCAGCGGGCCGCCTCGGGCACCGCCCTCCAGAAGTGGACCGTCGAGTGACCCGGTAGCGGCGAGCGTCCGCACCACCTGCCGAGGTGCGGGCGGCCCGCACCTCGGAACCCTGCCGGGGACGGTCCGGCAACAGAGCGGGACGGAGAGCCCCCACCCGCGACTCCCCCTCAGGAAGGCCGAGGACGGCCTTCCTGAGGGGGCCTTCTGCGTTCGCGGGACGTCCCGTGGCCCCGGACAGCACACGGGCTCTCACCCGACATCGATCGAACCGGGCGATGCCCCTCCGCGAGAGGTCGGCTTCGTCAGTGCAATGCCCTTGATCCGGATCTTCCTCGGAACCAGACACCCAATCAATGCGCGCCATCACCGAGAAGCACGGCACGTCTTCGCGCCACCTCGGAAGCCGCACTTCCCTTGAAAGCCCATGTAGAAGCTACCAAGTTCAAGATTCTTCGGTCCGGGCTCTAGACAAGGCCGAATGTCATCCTCGTTAATTCATCCCATGTCCCCCTGTCATGGCGGGACGCGGGATCAACTGCGTGGGGTCGTGCGTTCGGCAGCCCCGACGTCGTCGACCCCGCGCAGCAACAGGCCTACACGGTCCGGGCGTAGCCCCGGCCGCGCGGCCGCCCCTTGATGCGGGGGTGGCAGGTCTCGCCGCCTCCGGCGCGCCACCGGGCTGCCCCACCCACACCGGCCCGGTGGCCTCGCCCCCATCGTTCGACATCGGAGTCGACCCATGTCCCTGCCCGACCTTCCCCTCAACCGTCGTCACTTCCTCACCGCCGCCGCTCTGGTGGCCGGCGCCACGGCCGTGCCCTCCTCCCTCCTCACCCCCCGGGCCGCCGCGGCCGTGCCGCCCCAGGTCACCCTGCCCGATCGCGGCATCTGGGACGGCACCGCAGCGTCGGCCTGGACCGACGGCTTCCTGAGCGGCAACGGCGAGTACGGGGCCGTCTACTACGGGGCACCCGCCCTGGAGAAGATGGTCCTCAACCACCACCGGCTGGTGCTGCCCAACGGCACCCGGGACGTCATGCCGCCGGTGATCTCCGGCCGGCTGGAGGCGGCCCGGGACAAGGCGCTCGCCGGCGACTACGCGGGAGCCTCGTCGACCTTCGCGAACGGCTGGAGGCTGCGTTGGACGCAGACCTTCCACCCCGGTTACGAGCTACGGCTGAACACGCCGGGCATGACGACGGTCAACGACTTCGCCCGCATCACCGACTTCCGGACCGGCGAGGTCACCCACACTTGGGCCGACGGCTACGGCCCCTGGAAGCGCCGCGTCTTCGTCTCCCGCGCCGACCGGGTCATCGTCCACGAGCTGCTGCCGGCCACCGGCCGTACCGTCGACACCACCCTCAGCGTCAGTACCGCCCTTGAGGACGTGCCGGCCAGTGTCTCCTTCGCCACCACCGCCACGGTCACGAACGGCGAGGGCCATCTCAACCTGCGCGGCACCTACCCGTCCGGCGGCGCCTACGGTTACGAGGGTGTCACCCGGGTCGTCGTCTCCGGCAGCAACGCCTCGGTCACCGCCGACGGGCAGACCCTGGTGGTCGCGAGGGCCACCAAGGTGCTGCTGCTGACCAAACTCGGCCGGTACGAGACGTCCACCGGCTGGAACTCCCGGCCCCTGCAGACGGCCCTGGCGGGGCTGACGGCCGACTACGCCACCCTGCTGGGCCGCCACGCGCCGAGGCACCAGGTCATGTACGACCGCTCCGCCCTCGACCTGAACGTCTCGGCCGCCGACCGCCGGCTGACCACCAGCGACCTGATCGCCCGGCAGAACACCAACACCTCGGTCGTCGACGTCGCGCTGATGGAGCGGATGTACGACTCCGGCCGCTACCTGTTCATCAGCTCCAGCGGCGTCCTCCCGCCGCGCCTGACCGGAATCTGGAGCGGTACCTGGAGCGGTGCCTGGGCCGACGACATCACCACCGACGCCAACATCAACCTCCAGGTGGCCGGGGGCAACATCCTCGACCTGGGCGACGCCATGCAGGGCTACTTCGACCTCGTCCTGGGCCAGCTCGCCGACTGGCGCAGGAACGCCACCAACCTCTACGGCGCCCGCGGATTCCTCGCCCCGTCCCGCACCGACGGCGAGCACGGGCGCATGCTGCACTTCGACGACGTCGGCTTCCCCGGCCAGGTGTGGACCGGCGGCGCCGACTGGCTGCTCTACCCGCTGCTGGAGCACTACGAGGTCACCGGCGACGCCGCCTTCCTGCGGGACAAGCTGGGCCCCGCGCTGATGGAGCTGGCACTGTTCTACGAGGACTTCCTCACCCGCACGGACTCGAACGGCAAGGCCGTCTTCGTGCCCTCCTTCTCCATGGAGAACAGCCCGACCAGCACGGGCAGGTACTTCGCCGTCAACGCCACCGCCGACATCATGGCCGGCAGACACGCCCTGCGGGCCGCCATCGACGCGGCCAACACCCTCGGTCTCGAACAGGGCGCAGGCAAGGGCGTAGCCCGTTGGACCGCTCTGCTGGCCAAGCTGCCCGACTACACCGTCAACGGTGACGGGGCGCTCGCCGAGTGGTCCTGGCCGGGGCTGACCGACCGCTACAACCACCGGCACATCTCGCACCTGCACGGCGCCTGGCCGCTGCACGAGATCAATCCCGAGGACCGGCCCGACCTGGTCACGTACGCCCGCACCGCCCTGGACAAGCGCGGAGACGAGAACTACTCGGCCCACGGCAGCCTGCACCGCGCGCTGGCCCGCGCCCGCCTCAAGGACGGCCCCGGGGTCTACGCCAACCTGCTGAAGATCTACGGCAGGAACATGGTCTTCCGGTCGCTGATGACCTCCCACAACCCCGGCCTCGAAACCTACAACTGCGACGCCGCCAACGCCCTCCCCGGCATCCTCGGTGAAGCGCTGGTCTACTCGCGCCCCGGTGTCCTGGAGATCCTCCCCGCTCTGCCCGACCAGCTGGCGAAGGGCAGCATCAGGGGTGTCCGCGGCCGCAACCGCATCACCGTCCGGTCGCTGTCGTGGGACACCGCCGCCCGCACGGCCACCGTCCATCTCACCTCCGCCGTCGACCAGGACATCACGTTCATCTGCCGGCGCGGCATCACCTCCGTCAGCACCGGCGCGAGGGTCGCCGCCTCGCCGCTCGGCAACCACGCCCGGGTCGTGTCGCTGACCGCCGGCACCGGCACCACGCTCACCGTCGGGCTGCTCACCGGCGAGTTCAAGCTGGTGAACCGCAACAGCGGCCTGGTCATGGACGTCTTCGGAGGCGCCACCACCGACGGCGCCCCGGTCATCCAGTACACCTGGTCCGGCAGTACCAACCAGAGGTGGAGGCTGCTGCCGGACCACGACGGCTCCTTCCGCCTGTCCAGCGTCAGGAGCGGCAAGGTTCTGGATGACCCGGGCGCCTCCGGCACCGTCGGCAAGGCCCTCGACCAGTGGTCGGACACCAACAGCGGCAACCAGTGGTGGCGGCTCGTTCCGGCGGGCACCGGCGGCTACTACCGCCTGGTCAACGTCAGGAGCGGGCTCTGCGCGGACGTGCGGAGCGGGTCCACCACCAACGGCGCCGCGATCGTCCAGTCGCCCGCCGGTGGCGGCGCAAGCCAGGAATGGAAGCCCGAGGGCGTGTGACGGCCCCGGGTGCGTGAAACGGCGGTGACCAGGCGTCGCCGCCGTCACGGCCCCGTGCCGCCCGTCGTCGGCCGCCGGGGCAGCCCCGACGACGCCGAGGGTCCTCCGGGCGCCACCGCCCGTGGCCTCAGGTCGATGACGACCTGCTCGGGTTAGCGGCAGATCGAATCGGACCCTACGACGCGACGGGTTCAGTGGCGCGTGCCGCCCATGACCGGGCCGTCCATGCTGTCGATCGGGAGGATCTCGACGTTCTTGCCGGTGCGGGGTGCGTGGATCATCTTGCCGTCGCCGATGTAGATGCCCACGTGGTGCAGATCGGCGTAGAAGTAGACCAGGTCGCCGGGCTGGAGGTCGGCCCGGGCGATGCGCCGGCCGGCGTTCCACTGCGCCTGGGAGACCCGCGGGAGGGAGACCCCTGCCGCCTTCCACGCCGCGCCGGTCAGGCCGGAGCAGTCGAAGCCCGAAGGACCCGTGGCACCCCACACGTAGGGCTTGCCGAGCTGGGCGTAGGCGAACTTGAGCGCTTCCGCGGCACGACCCGTGACCGGGCCCTGATAGGCGGGCGCCGGCTCACTGCGACCACTGACCCGGGAGGCGCGGGCGGCGGCCTCCTGGGCGTTGACCTTGGCCCGGTCCGCCGCGCTGAGCTTGTTGAGCAGCGCCTGGGCCTGCGCGAGTTTGTTCTGGATCCCCTTCTTCTCCGCGGCCAGCGCGGCGTCGGTAACCTCCAGCTGGGCGAGGGAGGCGGCGGCTTCCGTGCGGTCCTGGTCAAGACGACGCTGCTCGCCCTGGAGTTGCTTCAGCAGTTCGGTCTGCGAGGTGGCCACCTGGCCCTGCATCGAGGCCTGGGTGAGGTAGGAGTCGGGGCTGGAACTGAACATGAGCTGGACCGCGGGGTCGACCCCACCGTTGCGGTACTGCTCGCCGGCCAGTACACCGAGTTCGGTCCTGAGCTCGTTCAACCTGGTCTGCCCGTCGGCGACCCGCTCCTGTATCCGGTCGGCCCCGGTCCGGAGCTGTTGCTGCTTCTCCTTGAAGCCGTTGTAATTCTCGATCGACGCCTCGGCCTCCTCGTTCAGCGCGTCGACCCGGGCCTTGACCGCGTCGAGTGAGGGCGCCGGCTCGGCGTGGGCACTGACGGTGGAAGCCAGGGCCGCGGTGCCGGCCATCGCAGTCGTCAGGACGGCCATCCGAGCCCGACTCGGCGGGTTCGGCTTGCGGTGCGATCCCATCGTTCGGCGCGCTCCTCCGACGTGTGTGATGCGCCCGCGCGAGTGCGGGCGCAGAACCCGCCGCGGGCACGGCCCACAACAAGTGCGAATAAACTTAGTAGATTGGTGGGTAGGTTCCGCAACCCCCCGGACCTCGGCAGTACCGCCGGACGACCGCCGCGTCTCCCGGCATCCCACCGCAGGGACTTCGCGGTCTAGCATGGGGGGCTACCAACGGGATCCTCGGGGAAGTGGGCAGGCTGTGCGTCGGTTGGGTGACCTGGAGGCGGAGATCATGGACCGCCTGTGGACGTGGAACCGACCCGCCACGGTGCGGGAGGTCGTCGACGACATCAACCGGCAGCGCCCCGTCGCCTACACCACGGTGATGACCGTCGCCGACATCCTGCACGGGAAGGGCATCCTCACCCGCGAGAAGCAGGGCCGGGCCTGGCTCTACCGGCCGGCCCTCGGCCGCGAGGAGTACACCGCCGCGCTGATGCAGGAGGCGCTCGGCTCCAGCCGGGACCGCCCGGCGGCGCTGGCCCACTTCATCGAGGAGATCTCCTCCGACGAGCTTGAGGTGATCCGCGGCCTGCTCGACGCGAAACCGGTGCCGGACCAGCCGTGATCTCGACCGCGCTCCTCGCCGCCTACACCCTGCTCGTCGGGCTGGGCGTCCCCCGACTGCTCCGACGGGCCCGATGGCCGTACCGCGCACCCGGGCTGGCCGTCGCCCTCTGGCTCGGCCTGATGGTGTCCTTCATCGCCTCCCTGGCCCTCGTGGTGCATCACCTCGTCGTGCCGGAGGTACACCTGCACCGGGGAGTGCTCCGGCTTCTCCACGCCTGCGGCATCGCCGGGGCGGCCGGCCGGGGGATCGCGGTCCACTCCGCGCAGATGGCCGCCCCACTGGTCGTCGCCCTGTGGCCGGTCGGCTGGTTCGCCACCGTCGTGCTGCACGCAAGGCGTCACCGCCGCCGGCACGGCGCGATGCTCGATCTGGTGGCTCGGCGCGATCCCGGCCTCGCCGCCACCGTGCTGGACCACGGCACGCCCGCGATCTACTGCCTGCCGGGGCGATCCCGCCGGATCGTCCTCACCAGCGGCGCCCTCAAGGCGCTCACCCCGCCCCAGCTCCAGGCCGTACTCGCCCACGAACGGGCCCACCTGAGCGGCCGCCACCACCTGGTCACCGGGGCCACCGGCGCGTTCACCCGCGCCTTTCCCGGCCTGCCGCTCGCGATCGGTGCCCGCGCCGAGATCGCCACCCTGCTGGAGATGGTGGCCGACGACCGCGCGGTCCTCGCCCACCCGCCGCGCACCCTGGCCGGCGCCATGTGCGAGGTCGCCGCCGGCCAGGTACCCGGCTTCGGCTTCGGCGCGAACGGCTCGGCGGTCGTCGCCCGGGTGACGCGCCTCCTGCACCCGGGCAAGCCCCCGCACCCGCTCGCCTGGACGTCCGTCGCGGCCCTCGCGCTCGCCGCGCCGATGATGCCGTTCCTGTTCGCCTGCTGTTCCATCGCCGGCTGAGCCACGCGCTCCCGGGCGTGCCGCACCTCACAACGGCGTGAGGGTGCCGGGCACACCACGCGATGACCGCGCTCCTCCGTTCAGAGGACTTCCGCGCCCGGCCCCGGGTCGAGCGAGGCTCCCGGAGCATCGCGAGCGCCCGCGACCGACGACGGAGGATCGCGCGCGAGGCCCCTCACCCGGACCGCCGGCCCCTCCTTGGCCGCCCTGTCCCCAGCCGCCGCCCCCACCGCCCTCGGCGGCAACGACACGCCCCCCCAGGGCAGGCCCCGGGCGGCTCGCCACCGAGCAACCGGCCGACATCCGGGCCGCCGACCCCGGCGACCGCCTGCGCAGCCGTCCCGTCGCCCTCGGCGCCGAAGGAATCCCCCGTTATCCGCTAAGCTACTTAGTAGCACCCGGTGGTGCTCCTACCCCCCGGGGAGCACCACCGGCGTGTCGTCATATTCGCCGCCCGGTACGGGCGGGCGGGCCACAGGGGGGCGGGGCTCGTCGTCGATGACGACACCCTCACGAGCGACAGGCAGGCACTCCCGCGGCCGGCCGAGGGCCGCCGGGAGCCCGGTCAGGGCCACACCTCGGAGGAACGCCGCCCGCAGGACCCGCAGAAGGGCGTGAGACCCGTCCACCGACCGACCTCGTGACCGGGCGGGGCGGGACGACGGACGCGACGGGCCGGGGCATACGGACCTGGCCCCGGTCCACTCCGCCCTCACCCCGCGGTCCGGGTGGGACAGCGTCCGGACTCGCGACGTGCCCCCCTCTCCCTGCCCGCACACGCCGCACAAGGCACCGCGCCGACCCGAA
This sequence comes from Streptomyces sp. BE303, assembly GCF_036290945.1. Lineage (NCBI taxonomy): Bacteria > Bacillati > Actinomycetota > Actinomycetes > Kitasatosporales > Streptomycetaceae > Streptomyces > Streptomyces sp. BE303. The sequence goes on along the minus strand of NZ_JAQYWZ010000802.1, from coordinate 11,293 downwards.
CGGAGTCCGATGTCCGACTCGACCACCGACCCACGCCGTCGCGCGACCGACCCGACGGTCCTGGCACTCGCCGCGATACCGGCGGTGGGGGCCGCACTCCTGTTCAGGATCCTCCTCCTGGACGGCGAGTCGTCGGACTACTTCTACTTCCTCGGCCCCTGGTACCGGTACATCGCGGAGAACGGCGGGTTCGCCGCCCTCAGCGACATGGAGTTCTCCGACTACAACGCCCCGTACCTCTACGTCATGGCCGCGCTGACCTATCTGCCGGTGCCGGCGCTGGCGAGCATCAAGTGGGCCTCGATCCTGTTCGACCTGGCGCTGGCGTCGTACACGTTCCGCATCGTCGCCCTGCGCCGGCCCCGGCGGCTCCGGCCCGCCCTCGGAGCGGCGGTGGTCGTTCTCCTCCTCCCCACCGTCGTCATCAACAGCGGTTGGTGGGGCCAGGCCGACGCGATCTTCACGACCTTCCTGGTCGGCGGCCTGTACCACCTGCTCCGGGACCGGCCCTGGCGGGCGGGCGCGTTCTTCGGGATCGCGCTGGCGTTCAAACTCCAGGCGGTCTTCCTCTTCCCCCTGCTGCTGATACTCGTCCTGGTGAAGCGGATCCCCTGGCCGAGCCTGCTGGCCGTTCCGGCGGTCTGCCTGGCGCTCGACATCCCCGCCCTCCTGCTCGGCGCCGACCCGTGGAAACTGCTGACGGTGTACACCCGGCAGACGGGCGCGTACACGCAACTCACGCTCAACGCGCCGTCCGTCTACCAGTTCGTCTCCGTGCCGCAGACCGCGGAGGGCGCCGTACGGAGCATCGGCGTCCTGATCGCGGGTGCGACGGTGCTGGTCCTGGTCGGGCTGGCCGTGCGGTCCGTCCGGCGGTCCGGCGGAGCGGTGGAGCGGGACGGACGACCGCGGCTCACCCACACCACGGTCCTCCTGCTGGCCACCACCTCCGCGATCGCGGTGCCGTTCCTGCTGCCGTCCATGCACGAGCGCTACTTCTACGTCGCCGACGTGCTCAGTGTGATCGTCGCCTTCCACCGCCCCCGTCGGCTCTGGTACCTACCGCTCCTGGTGCAGGCGTCGTCCCTCGGCAGCTACCTCACGTTCATCGCCCCCGCCGTGGCACCGTACCTGTCGATGCCGGCCCACGGCATGCTGATGCTGCTCGCTCTGCTCGCCGTACTCCGGGCCACCGCCGGGGAGTTGCGCGGAGCTCCGGCGCCGGACACCGTCCGATCCGTCGAGCCGGGAGGCCCCCGACCGGCTGCCCCGCGCATCCCGGAGCCACGGCAGGCCGGGTTGAGGCGGTAGCGGCCGGCGGGGCGTCACTCAGCACCAGGAGCACGATGTCGAAGCCCCTGTGAGGTACCCCGCGTACTGGACCTCCGGCAGCCCGCCGCAACCGTTCCAGGCGCGCGTACACCGTGCCGTAGGAGACGTTCTGGGCATCGAGGCGCGGTCGCGGCCGACGTCCACACCTGGCCCGGGTCGGGTGTGACCCTCGTCACCATTGACCCCGGAAGCCGCGGCGACGCAGGATCGGCCGCACTCCCCGCACCGGCCCGGCACAGGTGCCACCTATCCGGGGAGTGATAGCGAGGATCCGATGACGACGACCGCGCCCAAGCCTCCCGGTCCGACGACGGGAACCGGCGAGAACTGGCTCGCCCGGCTTGCACTCCGCTTCACGGCCTTCACCGAGAAATGGCTGCCCGACGCACTGGGCTTCGTCCTGGTGGGGACGTTCCTGATCTTCGCCCTCGGACTGGTGTCCGGGGAGGACCTCCTCGGTGTGCCGGACAAACCCGGGGCGACGAGCGGGTACGGCCTGGTCGACGCCTGGGGGCAGGGATTCTGGTCCCTCATCACCTTCACCCTGCAGATGGCCATGATCGTGATCGCCGGCTACGCGGTGGCGGCCTCCCCGCCGGTCGGGCGCCTGATCGCGCGGATGGCGGCGCTGCCCCGGACCCCGCGCGGCGCCGTCGCGTTCACCGCCGCCGTCGCCATGCTCACCTCCTACGCGAACTGGGCGTTCAGCCTGATCTTCACCGCGATCCTCGCCAAGGAGGTCGCCCGCCGGGTCCCCGGCGTGGACTACCGCGCACTCGGCGCGATGGCCTTCCTGGGCCTCGGCACGGTGTGGGCCCAGGGACTGTCCGGGTCGGCCGCGTTGCAGGTGGCCAGCGCCACGTCGAGCCCGGCGGCCGTGCAGAAGGTCATCGCCGAGGGCCGGGGCAGCGGGCTGATCCCCCTCACCGAGACCATCTTCCTGTGGCAGGGCGTCGTGGCCACGGCGGTCATCTTCGTCATCGGTGTGGGCATGGCCTGGTTCCTGGCCCCCTCACCGGAACGCGCGAAGACCGCGGAGCAGCTCGGCATCGACCTGGGCCCCGGTCTCGACCGGCAGCGCCACGACAGCCGGCGGACCAGGCCGGGCGAGTGGATCGAGTACAGCCCGGTCTTCACGGTCCTGCTGTTCGCGCTCGGGGCCTGGTACCTCGTCCGGCGCTTCGCGAACTCCGGTGGCAGCCCGCTCAACGCGCTCGACCTGAACACCATCAACCTGATCCTCATCCTGCTGGCGCTCGTCCTGCACTGGCGGCCGGCGAACCTCGCCCGCGCCGTCAAGGACGGCACGCCCGCGGTCTCCGGCATCCTGCTCCAGTTCCCGCTGTACGGCGGCATCTTCGGGATGATCGCCTACACCGGCCTGCACAAGACCATCGCCGGCTGGCTGGTGTCGGTGTCGAACGAGTTCTTCTACCCGGCCATGATCGCGGTCTACAGCTGCGTCCTCGGGGTGTTCGTGCCCAGCGGTGGCAGCAAGTGGGTGATCGAGGCCCCCTACGTCCTGGAGGCGGCCAACCAACTCCAGGTCAACCAGGGCTGGATGGTCGTCGTGTACGACCTCGGCGAGGCCAGTGCCAACCTGCTGCAACCGTTCTGGATGCTGCCCACGCTCGCCGTCCTGGGGCTGAAGGCGCGCGACATCATGGGGTACACGTTCGCCATGTTCCTCGCCCTCTTCCCCGCCGTGCTGGTGCTGGTCACCGTCTTCGCCCGCACGCTCCCCTTCCCCTGAGCTCCTGCCGAGGCACGGGCGTACCGGTGACCGACCGGTCTGCCGACGACCCTCACGACGGCCCCGTGTTCCGCTCAAGGAGCGCGCGGGATCCGTACGGGGGGCCGTCGGCAGACCGGTCGGCTCAGACCTGCCCGTCGGTGAGGTCGGCGCGGGTGGTGCGGAGCTTGGCGAGGACGCGGGCGACGTGGTTCTCGACGGTGCGGGTGGAGAGGAACAGGGCGGCGGCGATGTCCTTGTTGGTGGCGCCGGAGGCGAGCAGGTCGCGGATCTGTTCCTCGCGGGGGGAGAGCCGGTCGCCGTAGCCGGCCCGGCCGCGCGGGTTGGGGGTCTGCCGTCCGAGTTCGCGGAGCCCTCGGTGGCAGCGGGCCGCGTCGGAGGTGGCGCCGAGGCGCTCGAAGGCGGCGATCGGGCCGGCGAGGCGGGTCTCCGTCTCACCGGGGTCGGTGCGGGTGCGGGCGGCGCGTTCGGCGGCGAGGGCGGCCCGGTAGGGGCGGCCGATGTCGCTCCACCGCGCCGCCGCGAGATCGAAGGCCGCCGTCGCGGCGTCCGGGTCGGTGGCGGCCAGCAACAGGCCGCGGCAGTGGTGCTGTTCGGCGTCGGCGCCGGGCGCGTCGCGGCCTGCGGCGGCGGTGGCGTGGCGTTCGGTCAGGTCGCGGGCCTCGTCGGCGCGGTCGAGGGCGAGGAGGGTTTCGACGGCGGTGGGGACGAGGTCCCAGGCGTAGCCCCAAGCCTCCTTGCGGTCGAGGAACGTCAGGAAGTCGAGCGGGTCGGTCAGGGACCGCCAGGCGGCCTGCGGGTCGCTGCGGGCGAGGTGGAGCCTGGCCCGCCCGGCGGCGGCGCCGAACAGGTCCAGGTGCAGTCCCCGGGTGAGCGCGGCGTCGAACACCGCGGCCGCCTGCCCGGTCAGACCCCGGGCGGCGGCGGTGAGACCCCGCACCGCCGCCAGCAACCCGCCGGACCGCAGGGGGTTGTCCGGGTGACGCTCGTGGAGGGCCGCCAGTCCGCGCTCGGCCTCGTCCCAGTGCCCGGAGTGCCAGTCGAGCACCACCCGGAAGGTGTCCAGGTAGGGGTCCAGCATGGGCAGGTGGGTGCGCGGTGCCATGGCCCGCAACTCCTCGACGGCGCCTGCGGACCGCGTGTCGTGCCCGACGCAGAGCCAGGTCTCGGCGATGCTGCAGACGCTGAAGGCCGTGGCCTGGAGCACGGGCACCTCGCCGTCGCGGGGCAGCGCCGCCAGGACCTCCGGGAGGGCCGGGTCCGCCACCACGCCCCGCAGGAAGATTCCGGCGACGTCCATGATCGGCCGGGCGTTGCGGGTCTCGGCTCCGGCCAGCAGGTCGTAGCCGCGCCGGACGAGGGCCCGCTGCTCGGCGAGCGTGAAACGGTCGGTCTGCGACAGGCCCAGGTAGCTCAGGATCCGGGCCGAGGTGACCGGGGTGCTGTCGCCCACCTCCGCCAGGGCGGTCACGATCTCCTGCTCGCCCGCCAGGTCTCCGACCTGGTAGATCAGCAGCCCGCCGAGGCTCGTCCTGATCCGGCCGCGCACCTCCTCGGGCAGACCGGCCACGGTCAGGATCCTGCGCAGGATCCTGACCGTGGTGGCGGCCTCGGTGCCGACCGAGGCCGTGTAGGAGAGCGCCCAGGCAGCATGGGCGAGCTCCCGCGGGGTGAGGTCGGGCTGGTCGATGATCTCGTTCAGCAGCGTGGCGGCGGTACCCGTGTCACCGACCGCGGTGGCCTGGTCGGCGGCGGCCCGGGCGCGGGGCAGCCAGGCCTTCCGGTCCCCCAGCGCACGGGTGTGGTGGGCGATCTGCACCAGCGGCGGCGGGTCCTGGGCCAGCAGCGTCTCCAGGACCCGCCGATGGGTCCGGTTGCGCACCGGCCCCGGGAGGGCGGCGTAGACCGCCTCCTGGGCCAGGACGTGCGCGAATCCGTAGGTGTCCGGACCGACCTGCCGCAGCACCGCGGCGTCGAGCGCCTCCACGAGTGCAGCGTCGCCCCGCTCCTCGTCCAGCCCGGCGGCTTCGGCGAGCAGCCCGGTCCCTGCCGGGACGGACAGCACGGCCGCGGCGTCGACCAGGGCCGCCGCGTCGGGGCCCAGCCGTCCGGTCCGGTCCGCCAGCACCTCGCCGAGGCTGCGGGGCACCCGCAGGACCGCCGTGTCCGCCCCGTCCGGTGACCGTGCGAGGGTGATCAGGTCCTCCTCGATCACCAGCGGCAGACCACCGCTGCGTTCCAGCAGGGTCCGCACCAGGGCCGGTGCCGGATCGCCGCCCAGCACCTCCCGCGCCATCGTCCTCAGCTCCGCCTCACCCAGCGGACCGAGCCGGACCTCCGCCCCGCCCGTGCCCGGCGGACGCCTGAACGGCACCCCCAGCACCGGCCGCCCGCCCGGCAGCTCCTCCCCCCGGTAGGTGAGCACCAGCGCGACGTCGCCCGGCATGTCCCGGGCCAGCAACAGCAGCAGCTCCCGGGTCGCCTCGTCCGCCCAGTGCACGTCCTCCACCACGAGGACCGCCGGCGCCACCGCCTCCAGCACCGTCCGCACAGCCGAGACCACCCAGAACCGTCCGGCTCCGGACACCGAGACCTCCGGCGGCAGCGCGGGCGGCGGCTCGGGCAGCGCACCGGCGAGGTCCGGCAGCAGCGGCGCCAGCACGCCCGCCGAGGCACCCAGCCGCCCCACCGGCGGCAACCACGGCCCGACCCGGCGCAGCGCGTCGATCACCGGGCCGTACGCCAGCGGCTCCCGCAACGGATGACACCCGCCGACCAGCACCCGCAGACCCTGCGCGCGCAGCACCGCCGACGCCTCCGCGACCAGCCGCGACTTGCCGATCCCCGCCTCGCCCTCCACCAGCACCACCGCCGGACGCAGCCCGGACACCGCGGAGAGCAGCGCCCGCAGCTCGCCGTCCCGGCCCGCGAACGCGACGCCGTGCACGCCGAGGAGGGCCCTGCCGTCACCGAGGTCGTCCACAACCGGCTCCCGTCCTGCCCACGGCCTTCCCGGGCGGGAAGGATCTCGGTCTCTGCGTCCACGGTAGCCATCCCGGCGCAGGTCGGCGGAGCGGGGGGCACGGCCGCACGGGGGACGCCCGGTCCGCGGGTGTACCGGCGGCCGGGCGTCGAGGCCGGGCCCGGCCGAGGGGCCGCGCCCGGGTAGGGGTCCGGTCAGGAGGGGGTGTGCGAGTGGGAGGTGCTGGGTGTGGTGCGGCCGCCGGCAGGTGCGTCGGTGCTGGGCGGGGGGATGGCCGGGGCGGTGGTTTCCGGGGCGGTGTGGGCCGTGGGGGCGGTCTGGGAAATGTCTGCGGGGGTGTCCGGTGCGGGGTCGGGCGGGGTGTCCTCGTGCAGGGCCCTGGTCTCGGCCTTCAGGATGCGCAGGGACTTGCCGAGCCCGCGCGCGGCCTCGGGGAGCTTCTTCGAGCCGAAGAGCAGCACGATCACGGCGAGCACGACGATGAGGTGCCAGGGTTCCAGGCCGTTGCGGAGCATGGGCGTCTCTCCTTGACTGTCGATCCGGAGGGGCCGGGTGGTCGGCGCGGGACCGCGGTCGCCCCGCGATCCCGCGCCGACCGGGGTGTCAGGCGCGGGTGAGCTCGGTGATGGTGTGCGTCTGCGTGTGCAGCACCGCACCGTTCCGGTTGATCCACTTGGCGGTGAGCGCGGCCGGCGTCACGGTGGTGTCGGCCGTCAGCTCAGGTACGGCTCTCAGTAACCGAGTTGGGCCGCGGTGAGCACGAGGGGGCCGATGACGGCCTTACCGGCTGCGTTGATCCAGGTGGCGGTCAGCTTCGCCTGCGTGGCGGTGCTGGTGTCGGCCTCCAGCTTGAGGAAGGTACGGGGTTCGGCGACCTTGTCCACGAGACCGACAGGAGGGGTGCCCACGTGGTGCACGTCGGCGGCCGTCTTGTCGTGCAGCGGGCTGACGACGAACTCCCACAGGTCATAGCCGACGTTCGGGTCCCCGTGGTTCTTCAGGGTGCGGGAGACGTGGATGTCCCCGCTGAGCAGGACGCAGCCCTTGATGTTGTTGTCCCTGATGTGCTTGAACAACTCGGCCCGCTCGGCCTGGTAGGTGAACCAGTCGTCGCTCTCGGGGCCGGCCTTGTCGTACCAGGTCATTCCCGAAGCGAGGACCTTGAACTTGGCGGTGCTCGCCTTCAGCTTCCCGAACAGCCAGTCCTTCTGGACGCTCCCCATGCAGACCCGCGGGTTCGAACCCGAGTTGGAGAACCACCGCGGGTCGATGAGGAACACCTCGACCGGGCCGCGCCGGAAGGACGTGTAGATGCCCTCACCGGGACCCCGGCCGGTCACCGCCTGGGTCCCGTTGGTGGCGTGACCGAAGGAGGCGTTGGCGCGGTAGTCGACGAACACCTGGCGGAACAGGTCCTTCTTCACGAAGGTGCCGTCGGAGCCGTTGGCGCCGTAGTCGTGGTCGTCCCACGTCCCCCAGACCGGCATCGACCTGACCAGGTTGTCGATTCCGGGCGCGGCCAGGAACTCCCGGTGGGTCCTGCGCGCCTTGGTCAGGACCTCGGTGTCCGTGGGGGGAGTGCCGCCCTTGAAGCTGAGCCCCCGGTCGGCGTACGGGGTGTCGCCGAGCATGACGAAGCCCTCGCAGCCGTTCTCGATGATCCGCGCCCACACGGGGTTCGAGATGCTGTGTGCGCAGGAGCCCACGCCCAGGGTGACCTTGGTGGCCGCGGTCGCCACCGGCGCGGTCCTGAACTTCCCGGTCAGCGGGACGGAAGGGGCGTCGGGGGTCGTACAGGTGATGGTGAAGGTGTAGTCCGTGTCCGGCGTCAGACCCGTCACGTCGAACAGAACGGTCTCGTCGTTGGCGGCCGTGACGGTCCGGTCGGCGGGTTGGTTCACGGCCCCGCCGCTCACCTGGCACTTCCAGGTCGGGTAGGCCGTCCGGTTCACACCCGGCCGTGCCCAGATCCGGGCCGTGGTCTCGTCCACGTCGCCGACGAGCGGACCCGCCTTGGGCGACGGGGTGGTGGACACGCCGGGCGCGCTCGAAGCCCGCACCTTCTGCACGTATCCCGTCAGGGCGTTGAAGAACGTGTGGCTGTCCTCGATGGCGGCGGCGGACTCGACCGGCGTGGTGCCGTCCGCCGCGTAGCACTTGTCGATGGTGAGGCTGGAGACCAGATATCTGCCCTTCTCGTGTCTGCCCTCCACCAGGGCCGCCGGGAAGCCCGTCGTCCCCGGCACACAGGACAGGAGCACGCGCATCTCGGCCCAGGCCCCCAGCGACTCCCAACTGGTCCAGAGCTTCTTCTCGTATCCCCCGTCGCTGCGCCGGGTCCGCCGGCCGGTGAGCACCTGGCCACTGGTGGCCGCTGCCGTGGACACCGCCAGAGGCTTCACCAGCGGGTGGTTGGTGTCCACCGGGTAGATCGTGTTGGAGTCGTAGTCGGTGCGCACCGCGTGCATCGGGACCGCGTCGTACTGGTAATCGAAGACCGGCAGGTAGGGAACGCCGGAACCGGGCCGGTCGGGCTGGGCGAGGTCGAGGACCACTCCGCCGGCCTTGACGAAGTCCTGCAGCGACGCGCGCTGACCCGTCTCGAAGGTGGAGTACGAGGACAGGGTGCCGGCGAAGCTGCCGAAGGCGACCAGGGCCACCTCCTGCACACCGTTCGCGGTCGCCGCGGCCGCCGCGACCGCCGGGGGCTGCGGGGACGGCGCGGCCTGGTAGCGCACTCCCTGGTTCGGGTTCAGGGTGATCACGGCGAAACCGGCGTTCTCCAGCAGCGTCCTCAGCCCGCGGGCGTTGGTCTCCGCATCGGTTTCGTCCAGAACCGCCGCCACCAGCCCCGACCAGGCGCCGGAGTGCGCCGCCGCGGTGGTACCGGTCATGGTGGCGCCGGCGGTGGCCATCACCGCGCCGGCGCCCAGCAGCTGTACGACCCTCCGGCGGCTGATCTCGGAGGGGGTGTGGGAAGAGTCGTCCATGGTCTTCTCCTGACGGGATGTGTCCACCGGTGCCGTCGAACCACGGCCCGGCAAGGGCGCGGTCCAGCGGGGGTGGGGTGGGTACGGGGGACCCGATCGGTGGGGTCGTCGGTGCGTGGCGCGTGGGGCGGCCGTCGGCGCCGGGGTGGGGGCGTCACAGGTCGGCCGGACGAAGGTCTGCAGCCGCTCGGGTGGCCGGTGCCGTTCAGGCAAGAACCGGCGAAACCGGTCGGGGCGACTGAGTCGAACTACAGCGCCAGCGAAACCGCACTGTCAATACTCGCGCGCCGGATATCCGTGCGCGGAATCGGGGACGGGGATTCTCTTCAAGATCCCGGGGACGGGCGGGAGGGCCGGGTCGCGGCTTCGGCCCCCGGCCCGGCCCGGGGCGATTCCTCCCGACGGCCGGGGCGCTCCCCTCGAGTCCGCGACGAGGCGCCGGGTGGGCGCGTATCCACCGGTCACCGACCGGCGCCATCACCCCGGGACCGAACGGACGGGGTGAAGTGCCTCCGCGTCCGGGGGAATTGGGGCCGGCGGCCCGCCCGGACCGACCGGCGACCTCCGGCGGATCCGGAGCCGCGCGATCGTCCCGAGACCTCTCACGTCGAATCTCCTGACCGGGTGTCAGGTATCGTCCCGGTCGATCCGGACAGGGCGTTACGGATCGGAAATCCGCGGGACACAATCCGGACTTACCACGCCGCTACGGGCACGGATCGCGGCCCATACGATTCCGTTATCCACCCCATCAGCATTTCGGGCCTTGCCACCGTACTCCCCCGCGCCAACCATCGGATCCCGCGCTCCCGGGACGGGGGCGTAGCGCGATGCCGTCGCCCCGGACCCGGGCCACCGCTCTCGTCGGGACGGGACGCGGGTGCGCTCCGCCCGCGCGGCGGCGGCACTGCACACCACCCCCAGGACCACCCGGAGGCAGGGCCGCCATGACCGTCACCCGTTCACACCCCGAACACGTCCGCCCCGCACCGGACCGTGACCGCGCCACCACCACGGTGCGGGGCACACCCGCCGAACAGCGCGGCGCCCTTCCCCGTGCACCGGGACAGGAGGCTCCGCGAGGGCGTCCCGCTGCCGGGACGAGTGTCGTCGCCCTGGACGTCGGCGCGCGCTACATCACCGGGACCGTGATGACCGGCGACGGCCGGGTGCGGGAGTCCGAGCGCTGGTACACCAGGCCCCACCGGGGCCCGGACGCCGTGCTCGACACCCTGCTCGGCTGCGCGAGCGACCTCGCCGCGCTGGCCGGCCGCCGGGGAATGCCGGTGGTGGCGGCCGGCCTCGTGGTCGGCGGATCCGTCGACCGGATCACGGGCGCCGCCACGGTGCCCCGACTGGGCTGGGCGGGCACGCCGTTGCGCTGCTGGCTGGAGGAGCACCTCGACGTGCCTGTCGCCCTCGGGCACGCGGGGCACGCCGGCGCCGTCGCCGAGGGGAGGCTCGGAGCCGGCCGCGGGTGCGACGCGTTCGTGTTCGTGGCATCGGGTGATCCGGTCCTGGCCGCGGTGCTGCGCGGAGGACGGCCCGCGGGGTCGGCGGCCTTCGTCCCGGGCGGGGATGCGTTGGACGACCGGACCGTGACGCTGCGGAGTGCGGACAGCAGGGCGCTCGCCGAGCTGATCCTCTCCGCCGAGGTCGAGCGGGTGGTCGTCGGCGGACCGCTGCCGGCGGCGGACACGGCCCTGCGGCAGGAGATCGGCTCCAGCCTCCGGAGGAACCACCGGCGCGGGCCGCGCCCGGAGGTGGTCGTGGGACGGGTGGGTGGCAGGGCGGCCTGTCTGGGGGCCGCCATGTTGGCCCAGGAGCTGGCCGGGAGCCGCTGACCGCGCTCCCCTCCCCGCCCCGTCCACACACCGCGCACCGCGCACCGCGCACCGGGCACCGGGCTGATCCGCGCCTTCACCGGATCGTTGCCAAAGAGTTCTCAAAGCCCGTCTCAAGCTGCCGTAAAGCAGCGGTCCGCGCTTATGGCCCGGATAACCGGATCGGGGGTTCCTCCCGGCCCGGCCACGCCACCACCCTTGCGTTACCAACAGATACGAGCCACGTAAACGACATGCTAAGGAGCCCCCCGTGACCACCGGGAATTTCACCGTCAACGGCAGGACGTACGCCAGGCCCGCAAACCCGGTCGTCGTCATCTGCATCGACGGCAGCGAGCCGGACTACCACATCGAGGCGATGGCGGCCGGTCGGATGCCCTGGCTGAGCAAG
>NZ_JAQYWZ010000801.1:0-69696 GCF_036290945.1 Streptomyces sp. BE303 | reverse complement strand
TCACAGCGGCCTTCGCGTCAAGTCCTGTGCCTCTTGGTCGAGTTCAGGATCACGCGAAGGCCGCTCCCGTGTCCCGTGATCACCCGGACGAGTGATCACCGAGTCGGCCTGTTCGAGCCCGATGGATAAATCACAAGCTGAGGGCCGGCACCCGGTCCGGGGGCCGGGGCGGTCGGGCCCGCCCGCCGTCAGGCGAGGTCCAGCTCCGCGACGGCCTGGTCCCCGCTGAACTCGCCGGTCGGCCGGAAGCCGAGCTTCGCGTAGAACCCGCCGGGCCCGTCGTCGTCCGGCACGTAGGTGACGGTGACCCTGCTGCCGCCGCGCCGCCGGATCTCCTCGCCGACCTGCGCGACCGCGAACCGGCCGTAGCCCCGGCCCTGGGTGTCCGCGGCGATGTTGAGCCGCCACAGACCGGAGCGCGGGAGCTCGCCGGGCCGGTCCGGGTGGAAGGTGACGTCGAAGAAGGCCATCACGAACCCGACCAGCCGGTCGCCGTCGAGGATCAGCCGGGGCCAGGCGATCTCCCCGTGCGCGTAGGCCTCGGCCAGCGACTTGGCCACCGGCGAGACGAAACGCTCCTGGTCGGGGCGGACCTTCAGTTCCAGTGCCGCGTCGATGTTCTGCGGGGTGATCGGTTCCAGGCGCAGCGACGGTGATGACGTAGACATGGCGGCCACCCTAGTGAGCGGCTCCCCGGGCCGTCGCCCGGATTTCACGGCGCCGGCGTGAACACCAGCGACGCGTTGTGCCCGCCGAACCCGAAGGAGTTGGTGAGCGCGGCGGTGAGCCGCCCCCGGCGCGGGGCACCGGCGACCACGTCCAGCTCGACCGCCGGGTCCGGCACCTCCAGGTTGCGGGTGGCCGGCACCACCCCGTCACGCAGGGCCAGTACGGCGGCGAGCGCCCCCACCGCCCCGGCCGCGCCGAAGAGGTGACCGGTCATCGACTTGGTGGCGGTCACCACCGGGTGCCTCCCGATCGCCTCCAGGACGGACGCCGCCTCGACCAGGTCGCCCAGCGGGGTGGAGGTGGCGTGGGCGTGCACGTGGGCGACGTCCCGGGGCGAGAGCCCGGCCTCGGCCACCGCCCGGCGCATCGCCCGGACCTGCCCCTCGGCGGCGGCCCCGGTGATGTGGTGGGCGTCCGAGGTGACCGCCGCGCCGGCGAGGGTGGCATGGGCGCGGACCCTGCGGGCGGCGGCGAAGCCGGCCCGCTCCAGGACGACGACCGCCGCGCCCTCGCCGATCACGAAGCCGTCGCGGCCGACGTCGAACGGCCGGGAGGCCCGCCCGGGCTCGTCGTTGCGGGTCGAGTGGGCCCGGGCCTGGGCGAACCCGGCCAGCGGCAGCGGACAGATGCACGCCTCGGCGCCGCCGGCCACCACCACGTCGGCCCGGCCGAGCCGGATCAGGTCCAGACCGAGCGCGATCGCCTCCGCACCGGACGCGCAGGCGCTCACCGGGGTGTGCGCGCCGGCCCGCGCGCCCAGTTCGATCGACACCCAGGCCGCCGGACCGTTGGCCATCAGCATCGGCACGGTGTGCGGCGAGACCTTCCGGACGCCGGAGGCCTCCAGGACGTCGTCCTGGCCGAGCATGGTGAGGGCCCCGCCGGTGCCGGTGCCGATCACCACGGCCAGCCGCTCGCCGTCCACCTCGGGCGCCCCCGCGTCGGCCCACGCCTCACGGGCGGCGATCAGTGCGACCTGCTGGCAGCGGTCCAGCCGCCGGGCCTGCACCCGGTCCAGCACCCCGGACGGCTCGACGGCGAGCTGCCCGGCGATCCGGACGGGCAGACCGGACGCCCACTCCGCCTCGATCGGGCGGATCCCCGAGTCGCCGGCCAGCATCGCGGCCCAGGTCGAGGCGACGTCGCCGCCGAGCGGGGTCGTGGCGCCGAGGCCGGTGACGAGGACCGGCTCGGCGACGAGGCCGGCGGCACGGCCGGTGCGGTCGGCGCGGTCGGCGTGGCTAGTGCGGTCGGCGTGGTCGCGGTGGTTGTCGGTACCCATCCAGGACGCTCCGTGGTTGTGGTGAATGTTGTGAGGTCGACACAACCCGCCACATCGATGGATACGGGTCGCTCTCGCCTCTTCGGCCACACTGTCACGGTCGTGACGGGTGTTCAGGCAAGCAAGCCGACCGATTCGACCGGTGGGAGTTTGTCAGAATCCTCCACATCGGCACGGATGCCCCCACGGCCGGCGGAGGTCAGTCGACGTCCGTCCCGAGGAGGTCGCCGGTCCGGTGCTCCTGGAAGTACTGCGCCGTCCGGTCGTTGCGCACCGCCTCCCAGAGCTGGGCGGCCGGGCCTTCGTCCAGCAGCACGACGCTCTGCCCGTCCCGGGTGTCGAAGCCGCCGAAGGGCGCGTTCATGAACCGCACGTCGTCGGCGCGCAACGAGCGCAGGCTCCAGGCGAGCTGGTACAGGTCGGTGTTGGAGAGCCGGTCGTCGACCCCGACCACCTCGCCGACCGTGCCCAGCAGGCCGCCGAGCCTGGACGGGCTGGTCAGCGTGCCGGAGTCCATGACCTTCAGCATCAGCGCGCGCAGGAAGTTCTGCTGGCGCTTGGTGCGGTCGAGGTCGCCGCCGGGGAGGCCGTAGCGCTCGCGAACGTAGAGCAGCGCCTGCGCGCCGTCCATGTGGTGGGTACCGGCCTCCCAGGCGCGGGCCTCGCCGACGCCCTCGATGGTGCGCGGGACGGTGATGTCCACGCCGCCGACGGCGTCGGTCAGCGCGCGGAAGCCGTTCCAGTCGATCACGGCGACGTGGTCGATACGGATGCCGGTGAGGTTCTGCACGGTCTCGGTCATCAGCGCCGGGCCGCCCCAGGAGTAGGCGGCGTTCAGCTTGGCTTCGCCGTGGCCGGGGATCGGCACCCAGGTGTCGCGGGGGAGCGAGACCAGGGTGGCGGAGCGGCGGTCGTCGGAGAGGTGCAGCAGCATCATGGTGTCGCTGCGGGCCGCACCCGCCTGCCAGGCCGGGCCCTTGGCGGCGCTGCCGGTGGTCGGGGCGTCGGAGCGGGCGTCCAGGCCCACCAGCAGCAGGTTGAGGCCGCTCGCCGGGACCGGCCGGGGCTGGGCGGACTCCGGCGCGGTGGGGAAGGCGTCCGGGATCCGGTGGACGGAGGAGGCGTAGTGCTCGGCGGTCCAGTACAGGGCGCCGCACCCGCCGACGACGAGGACCAGCAGCATGGAGAGCGTCCAGAGCAGGACGCGCCGGGTACGGCGGCGCCGGGCCGGCGGCTCGGGAGTCTCGGGGCTCTCGGCAGTCTCGGGCCCCTCGGGGCTCTCGGGACCGGAGGCACCGGAGGCGGGCACGTCAGCCTCCCGGGCATCAGGGTCCCGGGCGTCGGGACCGGGACCGGGGGGACCGGTCGGCGGGGCGGTGGAGGCGCGCGGCTCGAACAGGCTCAGCCCGGACGGGGCCCGCACCTCCCCCGGACGCTCCGCCCCCGCCCCGCCCGTCACTTCGTCGTCCGTCCGACCGCCCACCCGTTCGCCATCCGCCACCATGCGCGCATTGTGCCGCCGGTCACAGTCGCCGCGCGGGGTTTCCGCCGAGCCTGCGCCCGCGCACGCGCCCCCTGCCCGGAAAGTGAGGCTGCGGCGGCCGAAACCGGAGGTCACCCGGGACGGCATGGGCCCGGCTCGTGCGGCCGGATAGCATCGGTGGGCGCGGCCCCCACCGGGACCGTCACCCTCAGCTCGTTCCGAAGGGGAAACCGTGACCCTCCGCATCTCCGTGATCGGCACCGGCTATCTCGGTGCCACCCACGCCGCCGCCATGGCGGAGTTCGGCTTCGAGGTGCTGGGCCTGGACATCGACCCGGAGAAGATCGCCACCCTGACCGCGGGCCAGGTGCCGATGTACGAGCCGGGCCTCTCCGAGCTCCTGCTCAAGCACGTGGCGGGACACGAGGGTTCGACCGGCCGGCTGCGGTTCACCACCTCCGCGAAGGAGGCTGCCGAGTTCGGCGACGTGCACTTCGTCTGCGTCAACACCCCGCAGCGCAAGGGCGAGTTCGCCGCCGACATGTCGTACGTCGACGCGGCCGTCGACGCGCTCGCGCCGCACCTGACCCGCCCGGTGCTGGTGGTCGGCAAGTCCACCGTCCCGGTCGGTTCGGCGAGCCGGCTGGCCGAGCGGCTGGCCGCACAGGCACCGGTCGGCGAGGCCGCCGAACTGGCCTGGAACCCGGAGTTCCTCCGTGAGGGCTTCGCCGTCCAGGACACCCTGCGCCCGGACCGGATCGTGATCGGCACCCGCGACGGCCGCGCCGAGCAGCTGCTGCGCCAGGTGTACGCGGAGCCGATCGCCGCCGGGGTTCCGTTCCTGGTCACCGACTACGCCACCGCCGAGCTGGTGAAGACCGCCGCCAACTCCTTCCTCGCCACCAAGATCTCCTTCATCAACGCGATGGCGGAGGTCTGCGAGGCGGCCGGCGCCGACGTCACCCAGCTGAGCAAGGCGCTCGCGCTGGACGAGCGGATCGGCGGCAAGTTCCTCAACTCCGGTCTCGGCTTCGGCGGCGGCTGCCTGCCGAAGGACATCCGGGCGTTCATGGCCCGGGCCGGCGAGCTGGGCGCCGATCAGGCGCTGACCTTCCTCCGCGAGGTCGACTCGATCAACATGCGCCGCCGCTCCCGGATGGTCGAGCTGGCCCGCGAGCAGTGCGTCGGTGGCTTCCTGGGCCGCCGGGTCGCCGTCCTCGGCGCCGCGTTCAAGCCCAACTCCGACGACATCCGGGACTCCCCCGCGCTCAACGTCGCCGCCCAGATCCAGCTGCAGGGCGCACAGGTCACCGTCTACGACCCCAAGGCGATGGACAACGCCCGCAAGATGTTCCCCGGCCTGACGTACGCCGGCTCGCCGCTGGAGGCCGCCGAGGGCGCGCACGTCGTCCTGCACCTCACCGAGTGGCAGGAGTTCCGCGAGCTCGACCCCGCCGAACTGGGCGCGGTGGTCGCCGAGCGCCGCCTCCTGGACGGCCGCAACGTGCTCGACGCCGACGCCTGGCGTGCCGCCGGCTGGACCTACCGGGCCCTCGGCCGCCCGAGCTGACCCGACCGGGACGGCGCCCCGGTCAGTGGGCCGCCCCGGTCAGTGCCCGATCGGCGCCCCGCCCACATCCGGACGGGGCACCGGCTGCTGCTACAGGTAGACGTCCGAGACCTCGAACGTCTGGACGCTCAGCGCACCACAGCCCGACCAGAAACGGCCGCCCTGGATCAGGGTGTCCTCGTAGTACCGGTAGCGCTGGCCGTCGCCGTCACCGACGCCGGTGACCCAGCGCTTGACGAGGGCGCCCTCCACCCCGGGCCCGCTGAACCGGGACAGGTCGAAGGTGAGCCACTGCGCGTTCTGGTAGTTGGCGGCGACGATGACCAGCTTGTGGTTGACGCCGTCGTACGCGGCGACCGCGTCGGGGTGCCCGGCGTCGATGATCCTCATACCGGGGCGGATGTGCCGCATGTACTGGGCGAGCACGTAGTACTTGGGGTTGACCTCCACGATCACTCCCTCGTCGAAGTTGATCGCACCGTGGCCGCGCCAGTCGAGGATCTGCCAGGCGACCCACGCGGTCGGGTGGAGCAGGCGCAGGTCGGCGTTGAGGTTCTGCGCGAGGGCCAGGCCGTGCCCCCACTCGTCGCCGTACTCCGAGAGCCAGATCCGCTTGCCGTCGGCCGACACGGCGTCGTACAGCCCGGCCCGGTCGCCGCCGAGCGCGTCGTAGCCGTGCACGTTGACCCGCCCGGTGGCCGCCTTCGTCGCGGCGTCGAAGGACGGGCTGGTCCAGGTGTTGAGCGCCAGCGCGGTGCCGTTCTCGTCGAGTCCCGCCACCAGCGTCCCGGTCAGGCCCCGGGCGTCGAGCTGGGCCCGCGTCAGCCGGATGAGCTCGGCCTGCTGGGCGTGCGTGTAGAAGCAGCCCTCCTGGATGGTGTCCATCAACGGCTTGTACCCCCAGTTCAGGCCGGGCTCGTTGACCGGCTGGACCGAGGCGAAGTCGATGCCCCAGTGGTCCCGCGCGTAGCGGGCCACCGTCGCCAGGTAGGCCGCGTGACGGTCGAAGTTGCCGTCCTGGAGGTTGCAGAGGCCGTCGGCGGCACCCTCGGGGTTGTCGTTCTTGAGCATCCACCACTGCGGCGAGTTGGCGAAGAGCTCGAAGGTGTCCACGCCGCGCTGCTTGGCCTGCTGGAGCACGGCCCGCTGTCTGGCGTCCACGGTCCAGTCGAAGCTGGACGAGTCCGGGTCGGCGGAGGACCAGTCGCGCTGGAAACCCTCGATCTTCTTGAGCCCGTCGAGCCCGCTGGTCGACTGCATCTGCCGACCGCCGACCGTGTAGTCGCCCGAAGCCCCGGCGCAGTACCGGACGATGTTCATGCCCAGACCCGGCAGCTGCTGTCCCAGGTACGGGACGGTGTTCCGGGTGAACAGGACGTCCGCCAGGTCCTCCCGCGGGCCGAGCTTGTTCGCCCACCAGGCCAGACTGGTGCCCCAGCCCTCCCACGTCCCCCACTGGACCGTCGGGTCGACGGTCGTACTGAAGTCCGCCCAGGCCCGGCCGGTTCCCGCCGCCATGGCCATCGCACCGAGTGGCGCTGCCACGAGACCGCGCAGAATCGTACGACGCTCCATCAAATCCCCCCAAACGTGCGCGCACGGACCCCCGGCGCGATCTGCATCGTGCACTACCGAAACCGCTGGAGCCTAGCCCACCGGAGAAGGCGGACGGGCGAGGGGCCGGTGAACGGGCGGAGAGCGTTCGACCGGCTCGCGCCGACAGGTCGGCCGCCTTGTGCCGGGCCGTCACCGCTCCCACACTGTGGAGGCGGCGGCCGGCCGGGCCGCCTCGGAGCGGGGGTGCCGTGGGAGCCGTGACCGTCCTGTTCATCGCCTCCGTCGTGGTGGTGGGCTACAACGTGTTCAGGGCCGCCACGGCCGTGGCGGCCCTCCGCCGGGCCGAACGGACCCCGAGGCGCTCGGGCTTCACCACGGGGCCCTACGAACTCGCCTACCTGGCGGAGCACCTGGCCGAGACCGCGATCGCCGTGATGCACCAGGAGGGTCGACTGACGGCGTCCCGCTCGGGCACGGTCACCGTCACCGATCCGGCCACCGCCGCCGAGATCGAGGTGCCCGCCGAGGCCACCGTGGTCCTCGCCGTCGGCCCGACCCGGACCCGCGGCCTGGCCGACCTGCTCGACGACCGGCGGCTCTCCGGGTGGCAGCTCTCCGAGGCGTCCGCGGAGCTCCACGACCGCCTGGTGGCGTCCGGTCTGCTCCGGGACCAGCGGCTGTACGCGAAGGCGCGGGCCGGTTACCAGTCGGCGCCCTTCGCGCCGGTCCTGGTCGGGCTGGCAGGGGCGGTCGCACTCTGGCAGGCGGATCTGCACGAGGGTCCGGTGCGACTGGTCCAGGTGGGCTTCGGGGTCGTGCTCGCGGCGGCCCTCGCTGTCGCCCTGTGGCCGCGGCCCCGGCCGAGCCGCACCACCGAGCTCGGCCGGAAGGTGCTGGCGCGGGCCCGGTCCTCCTCCGCGGGGGACTCCCCCGCCGTCCTCGTCGCGCTCGGCGGGCTCGCCGCGCTCCCGCCGGACCACCCGCTGGCGACGGCCGGGGCGGCCACCTACGTCCCGCCCGGGACCGCCCGGTAGGGGCCGGACGACCGGGGCCGGAAGGTCAGGGCCGGACAGGGCCTAACGGGTGGCCGGGCCGAGCCTCGGGATCTCGATGGCGGGGCACCTGTCCATCACCATCTCCAGCCCGCCGGCGCGCGCCCGCTCGTACGCGCCCTCGTCGATCACGCCGAGCTGGAACCAGACGGCCTTGGCGCCGATGGCCGCGGCCTCGTCCACGACCGGCCCGGCGAGGTCGGAGTTGACGAACACGTCGACCACGTCGACCTCGAAGGGGATCTCCGCGAGGGAGGCGTACCCCTGCTCGCCGTGCACCGTCTCCGCCTTCGGGTGCACGGGCACGATCCGCTTGCCGAAGCGCTGGAGCACCTCGGCCACCCCGTAGGCCGCGCGCCGCCGGTTGGACGAGAGGCCGACGACGGCCCAGGTGTCGCCCGTCTCGGTCAGGATCCTGCGGACCGTCTCCGGGTCGCCGTACATGCCGTGCCTCCTCGTGTCCCGCTGTGCCGGTGCTCTCGGGCTGTACCCGGCGCTCCGGGCGCCGGGGCCTCGTCATGCCCAGCGCAGCCCGGCGCCGGGTCATTCCCGCTCGCGGACGCCCGGGAGCCGGGCCCGGCGGGCGGACCCGCCAGGACCCGGCTCCCGGGCACGTGCCCGGGCCCGGCGCGGGGTCAGGAGCCGTCGAGCTGCCCGATGGTGGCGATCGACGGCGTCCGGCCAGCCGCGCGCAGCCGGGCACCGGCGGCCTCGGCGTCGCGCAGGACGCGGACCGCGTTGTGCCAGGTCAGCTTCCCGAGGTCGGTCTCCGACCAGCCGCGGCGCAGGAGCTCGGCGATCAGGTTCGGGTAGCCGGCGACGTCGTCGAGGCCGGACGGGAGGAAGGCGGTGCCGTCGAAGTCGCCGCCGATGCCGATGTGGTCGATGCCGGCGACCTCGCGCATGTGGTCGAGGTGGTCGGCGACGGTGGACGCGGTGGCGATCGGACGCGGGTAGGTCTCCTCGAACGCACGCTGGCAGGCCATGCCCGCGGGCGTCGTGTCGAGGTGGTCGAAGCCGTGGGCGACCATGTTCTCGTCGGCGGCGAGGGTCCAGTCGATGGCGGCGGGCAGGATGAACTTCGGCACGAAGGTGGCCATCGCCACGCCGCCGTTGCCGGGGAGCAGGCCGAGCACGTCGTCCGGGATGTTGCGCGGGTGGTCGCAGACCCCGCGGGCGGAGGAGTGCGAGAAGATCACCGGCGCCTCGGCGACCCGCAGGGCGTCGCGCATGGTGTCGGCGGAGACGTGCGAGAGGTCGACCAGCATGCCGAGCCGGTTCATCTCCCGGACGACCTCCTCGCCGAAGGCGGTGAGGCCGCCGGCGACCGCCTTGTCGGTGGCCGAGTCGGCCCACGGGGTGTTGTCGTTGTGGGTGAGCGTCAGGTACCGGACGCCGAGCGCGTACAGCGCGCGCAGGGTGGCGAGCGAGCAGTCGATGGAGTGGCCGCCCTCGGCGCCCATCAGGGAGGCGATCCGGCCCTCGGCGCGCGCGGCTTCGAGGTCGTCGGCGGTGACGGCGAGCCGCAGCCGGTCGGGGAAGCGGTCGACCAGGGCGTGGACGAAGTCGATCTGCTCCAGGGTCGCGCTGACGGCGTGGTCCCCGGCGAGCCGGGAGGGGACGTAGACGGACCAGAACTGCGCGCCGACCCCGCCCGCGGTGAGGCGGGCGAGGTCGGTGTGCAGACGGGCGCTCTGGTCGGCCGCCAGGTCGAGCGCGTCGAGGTCGTAGCCGACCTGCTCGCGCATCGCCCACGGGAGGTCGTTGTGACCGTCGACCACGGGGGTGTCGCGGAGGACGGCTCCGGCGCGCTCCAGCAGGGCCGGGGAGGCGGTGGAGGCGGAGGGATCCAGCAGCTCAGAGGTCATACGAGCTGTTGTATCCGATTTGCCTACTTCCCAAAGCCGAAGGAGGGGGAACCCGCCACCTTGGCCCGAAGCTTCCGGCCCTTCTCGGTCGCCTGGTTGTTCAGCTCGGCCTGGAAGTCCGTCATCTTCTCGGCCAGCTCCGAGTCGAACGCGGCCAGCATCCGCACCGCCAGCAGGCCCGCGTTGCGCGCGCCCGCCACCGAGACGGTGGCCACCGGCACGCCGGCCGGCATCTGCACGATCGACAGCAGGCTGTCCATGCCGTCCAGGTAGCGCAGCGGCACCGGCACGCCGATCACCGGCAGCGGGGTGACGGAGGCGAGCATGCCCGGCAGGTGGGCGGCGCCGCCGGCCCCGGCGATGATCGCCTTCAGCCCGCGCCCGTGGGCGCTCTCGCCGTACGCCACCATCTCGCGGGGCATCCGGTGCGCCGAGACGACGTCGACCTCGTAGGGGATCTCGAACTCGTCGAGGGCCTGGGCAGCGGCCTCCATCACGGGCCAGTCGGAGTCGGAGCCCATGACGATGCCGATCAGGGGCGCGGTGGGGGAGGTCATTCGGTGATCGTTCCTCGCAGGTAGGCGGCCGCGTGACGGGCGCGCTCACGGACGTCGTCGAGGTCGTCCCCGAAGACGTTGACGTGGCCGACCTTGCGGCCGGGCTTCACGTCCTTGCCGTACATGTGGATCCGCAGGCCGGGATCGCGGGCCATGCAGTGCAGGAAGGCGTGGTACATGTCCGGGTAGTCGCCGCCGAGGACGTTGACCATCACGGTCCACCGGGCGCGCGGGCGGGGGTCGCCGAGCGGCAGGTCGAGGACGGCCCGCAGGTGGTTCTCGAACTGCGACGTGACCGCGCCGTCCTGGGTCCAGTGGCCGGAGTTGTGCGGGCGCATGGCCAGCTCGTTGACCAGGATCCTGCCGTCCCGGGTCTGGAACAGCTCGACCGCCAGGTGGCCGGTGATGTCCAGCTCGCCGGCGATCCGCAGGGCCAGCTGCTGGGCCTCGTCGGACAGGGCCGGGTCGAGGTCGGGCGCGGGGGCGGTGACCTCGGCGCAGACGCCGTTCTCCTGGACGCTCTCCACCACCGGGTAGGCGACCGCCTGGCCGCTGGGCGAGCGGACCACGTTGGCGGCCAGCTCGCGGACGAAGTCGACCTTCTCCTCGGCGAGCACCGGGACGCCGGCCCGGAACGGGGCCGCGGCCTCCGTCTCGTCGTCGACGACCCAGACCCCCTTGCCGTCGTAGCCGCCGCGCACGGTCTTCAGGACGACCGGGTAGCCGGCGCCCTCCGCCGCGAACGCGGTCACGTCGGCCGGGTCGGCGACGAGCCGGTGCCGCGGGCAGGGCACGCCGATGGAGTCGAGCGTCGCCCGCATCACGCCCTTGTCCTGGGCGTTGACCAGCGCCTCCGGGCCCGGCCGGACGGCGATGCCGTCGGCCTGCAGGGCCCGCAGGTGCTCGGTCGGCACGTGCTCGTGGTCGAAGGTGATCACGTCGCAGCCGGCCGCGAAGCGGCGCAGGGTGTCGAGGTCGCGGTAGTCACCGAGGACGGTGTCGGAGACGACCTGCGCGGCCGAGTCCTGGGGGGTGTCGGCGAGGAGCTTGAACCGGATCCCGAGCGGGATACCCGCCTGGTGCGCCATGCGGGCCAGCTGCCCGCCTCCGATCATGCCGACCACTGGAAAATTCGCATTGCCCGGAGAAGTCACCCCGCCAGGATATCCGGGCCGGTCGGAGGGTGTGGAACCGCTCCGGCAGTCGGGGCGTCTACGGTTCGGGGCCCTTCGATACCGTACGGAGGGGCTGAGCCGATCGGCGGAACCGGGTAGCCTGGACGGCCAGGTCCTGGTACGCGTGATCCGATCATGTGCGTGCACGCAGGGCTCAAGGGGCCGACCGCGTTCACGCGCCGGGCCCCTTTCGTCCGCAGGCACATGGAGGCAGCCCGGTATGGCGACGACCACGGCGTCGAACCCCTCACTGGCGCAGAAACTGCGCGGCATGTCGGGCGAGGTGGTGAAGTTCGGCCTCGTCGGCCTCAGCGGCGTGGTGGTCAACTTCGTCGTCTTCTGGGTCTGCCTCAACGGCCTGCACCTCGCCTCGCTGCGCTCCAACATCGCCGCCACGCTGGTCGCGATCGCCACCAACTACCTGGGCTACCGCTACTGGCTGTACCGGGACCGCGACGCCGCCTCGCGCAAGCGCGAGATCACGCTCTTCCTGGTGTTCAGCGGCGCCGGCATGCTGATCGAGACCGGGGTGCTCGGCATCACGGTGTACGCGCTCGGGTTCTCCTCGCACTTCGAGCAGCTGGCCGCCAAGGTGGCCGGCCTCGCGCTGGGCACGGTGTTCCGCTTCGTCTCGTACCGGACCTGGGTGTTCAAGGCCGTCCCCGAGTCGACGACCGCGCCGTCGGCCGCGCCCGGGACCGTGCCCGCGCCCCTGGCCGAGGCGCTGGCCGAGACCGTCGCCGGGACGGCTCCGGCGGCCGGTGTGGTCGCCCAGGCCGAGCTGATGCTGGCCGCCCAGGAGATCCGGTACGCCAAGGCCGAGTAGCGGCCACACCCGGCCCGCCCGGGTGCCGCTCCTCCGCTTGCCCCGCCCGCTCCGGCAAGAGGAGAGTGGTGACCGAGGGCGAGCACGGCCGGCGAACGATCGAGTCCGAGGGGGAACCCAGGAGGCTCGTCATGGCGTTCGTCCAGATCATCGACTGCAGGACCGACAGGGTGGACGAGCTCAACGGTCTGATGGACCGCTGGGCCGAGCAGACCGAGGGCCGGCGGACGGTCGACCACGCGGTGCTGGCCACCGACCGGTCGGACCCCCGGCACGTCGTGGAGATCGTCGAGTTCGCGTCGTACGAGGACGCGATGCGCAACTCCCGGCTGCCGGAGACGGACCGGATCTTCCGCGAGATGGTCGCGCTCTGCGACGAGCCGCCCGCGTTCACCGATCTCGACGTGGTCCGGGAGGCCCGGTTCTGACCCGCCCCGTTCCCCGGGTCGCCGCCGCCGCCCGCCAGGCCCCGTCCGGGCCTAGACGTCGCGCCGGCTGCGGCCGAGGAAGAGTGCGAACACCGCGGGCCGCAGCGAGAGCAGCTCCAGCCGGCCGCCGTCGGCCTCCGCGAGGTCACGGGCGACGGCCAGCCCGATCCCGGTCGAGTTGCGGCCGCTGACCGCGCGTTCGAAGACCCGGTTGCCCAGTTCGGCGGGCACCCCGGGGCCCTCGTCCTGCACCTCGACCACCGCCGACGTCCCGGACGGCCGGACCCGCAGGGTGATCGTCCCGGCGCCGTGCATCAGCGAGTTCTCGATGAGGGTGGCCAGCACCTGGGCGACCGTGCCGGGGGTACCGACCACGGTCACCCCGTGCAGGCCCTCGACCTGGAGCACCCGTCCGGTGCCGCGCAGCGACGCGCCCCACTCCTCCACCTGCTGCTTGACGACGTCGTCGAGGTCGAAGGCCACGGCGGTGGGGCTGCGCGGGTCGCGCTGGGTGGTGAGCAGCCGCTGGACGACGTCGGTGAGCCGCTCGACCTGCTGGAGGGCGATGGTGGCCTCCTCCTTGACGGTGTCCGGGTCCTCGGCGAGCGCGGTGATCTCCTCCAGCCGCATGGAGAGTGCGGTCAGCGGGGTGCGCAGCTGGTGGGAGGCGTCGGCGGCGAGGCGGCGTTCGGCGGTGAGCATCCGGGCGATCCGTTCGGCGCTGACGTCGAGGACCTCCGCGACCCGGTCGAGTTCGGGCACGCCGTAGCGGCGGTCGCGCGGGCGCGGGTCGCCGGAGCCGAGCCGTTCGGCGGTCTCGGCGAGGTCGGTGAGGGGGCGGGCGAGCCGTTTGGCCTGCCAGACGGCGAGGGCGACGGCGGCCTGGACGGCGAGCAGCGCGACCACGCCGAGCAGCAGCAGCATGTTGGCGATCTCGTGGTCGACGGCGGCCCGGGACTGCTCGACGGTGACGGTCTCGCCGCTGACGCCCCGCTCGACCGCCTTGAGCAGGTGGTTCCCGTCGGGCCGGTGTCCGCTGGAGACGGTCGACTGGCCGGGGATGTCCACCTCGACGTACTGGCCCTCGGAGACCTGGTTGGCGAACTTGTCGCCGGTGACCGGCTCGTTGGCCGCCAGCCGGTTCTCCACCAGGGAGAGCACCCGGACGGCGGCCGCGTCCACCCGGTCCTGGGCGGAGCTGACGATGGTGCGCTTCTCCACCAGGGCGAGCGGGACGCAGAACACCACGACCACCACGAGGACGACGCCGAGCAGCGAGTTGATCATCCGGCGTTTCACGCTGGCGCTCCCCGTGGTGGTGCGAAGTGGTGGTGCCTGCCCGGGTGCCGGGGCATCGCGCCCCCGGGCCCTAGTTCTTCTCGAAGCGGAAGCCGACGCCGCGCACGGTGGCGATGTAGCGGGGGTTCGCGGCGTCGTCGCCGAGCTTCTTGCGCAGCCAGGAGATGTGCATGTCGAGGGTCTTGGTGGAGGTCCACCAGGTGGTGTCCCAGACCTGGCGCATGATCTCCTCCCGGGTGACCACCCGGCCGGCGTCGCGCACCAGGACCCGCAGCAGCTCGAACTCCTTGGCGGAGAGGGTGAGCTCCTCCTCGCCGAGCCAGGCGCGGTGCGACTCGATGTCGATCTTGACCCCGTGCGCCCCGGTGGTCAGCTGGTCGACGTTGCCGCGCCGGAGCAGGGCGCGGACCCGCGCGAGCAGTTCGGCGAGGCGGAACGGCTTGGTGACGTAGTCGTCGGCGCCGGCGTCCAGGCCGACCACCGTGTCGACCTCGTCGGCGCGGGCGGTGAGCACCAGGACGGGGCAGCTGCGGCCGTCGGCGCGCAGCCGGCGGCAGACCTCCAGCCCGTCCATCTCGGGCAGGCCGAGGTCGAGGACGACGAGGTCGACCTCCTCGCCGAGTCCGGCGGCGAGCGCGGAGGGGCCGTCCTCCCGGACGAGCACCTCGTAGCCCTCGCGGCGCAGGGCCCGGGCGAGCGGTTCGGAGATCGCCGGGTCGTCCTCGGCGAGCAGCACACAGGTCATGTGGTGATGGTAGTCCGCCCGGGTACGGCCGTTGCGGCCGTGAGGTAGTTCACAGTGCGTGATCGTTATACGGAGTGCGATCAAGCCTCAACCGACACGCCCGGCCCGGTCGTTCGGCGAAGATTCTGCTCTTGGATCTTGCAACTGAAGGAATTAAGGCTGCTCTACCATGGATAGATCCAGCGAATCTGTCGCCGACTTTGCTATCGGCATACCTAATTGCCGTGTTTTGTCAGCTGATGACGCCAAATATCGCCACGTAGAGTGGTTCCGTCCACGTCCGCCGCCACCCCCCTTGGCGGACGCTGTCAGGCAAGGAACCCACTACACATGGCGTCTACGACCCTGGAGTCCGGCGTACAGCCGGCCTCTCCCAGCGGCAAGACCTTCCTCGGGCACCCCCGGGGCCTCGCCACGCTCTTCATGAGCGAGATGTGGGAGCGCTTCAGCTACTACGGCATGCGTGCCCTGCTGGTGCTCTACATGACCGCCTCCGTCACCGACGGCGGCCTCGGCATGAAGCTCGCCGTCGCGAGCGCCGTCTACAGCGTGTACACGGCCATGGTCTACCTGCTGGCTCTCCCGGGCGGCTGGATCGCCGACCGCTTCCTCGGCGCCCGGAAGACCGTCGCCCTCGGTGGCTCGATCATCATGATCGGCCACTTCATGCTGGCCCTTCCGGCGAGCGTGTCGTTCTTCGCCGGCCTCGCGTTCATCGCGGTCGGCTCCGGCCTGCTCAAGGCCAACATCTCGACGATGGTCGGCCACCTCTACGACGGTCCCAACGACCCGCGTCGTGACGGCGGCTTCACCATCTTCTACATGGGCATCAACCTCGGTGCCTTCGCCGCCCCGCTGATCATCGGCACCATCGGCCAGGAGGTCGACTGGCACCTCGGCTTCGCCCTCGCCGGCGTCGGCATGGCCCTGGGCCTCACCCAGTTCCTGCTCGGCACCCGCCACCTGAGCGCCAAGAGCGACGTGGTGACCTCGCCGATCCCGCCCGCCGAGAAGAGCGCCATCTTCAAGAAGGCCGGCCTCTGGCTGGCGGTGGCCGCCGTCTTCTACGCGGTCGTCGCGCTGACCGGCCACTTCACCATCAACTGGGCGATCTGGCCGCTGTCGATCGCGGGCATCGCGCTCCCGGTCTTCGTCTTCGCCAAGGTGAAGCGGGACAAGGACCTCGACGAGACCGAGCAGTCCCGGATGAGCGGCTACATCTGGTTCTTCGTCGCCGCCGCCGTCTTCTGGATGATCTACGACCAGTCCGGCTCGACGCTGAACATCTTCGCCCAGGACAACACCTCGTCGACCCTGTTCGGCTTCGACTTCCCGTCCAGCTGGTTCCAGTCGCTCAACCCGCTGTACATCATGGCGCTGGCCCCGGTCTTCGCCTGGCTCTGGGTCCTGCTGTCCCGCAGGGCCAAGAACCCCAGCACCACCATGAAGTTCGCCTTCGGCCTGCTCATGATCGGCGCCTCGTTCATGGTCATGATGCTGGCGATGGCCGCCGCCTCGGGCGGGGCCAAGGTCACCCCGCTCTGGCTGGCGATGGTCTACCTGATCCAGACCGTCGGCGAGCTCACCCTCTCCCCGGTGGGCCTCTCCGTCACCACCAAGCTGGCCCCGGCCAAGTACGCCAGCCAGATGATGGGCGTCTGGTTCCTCGCGGTCACCGCGGGCGACTGCGTCGCCGCCATCTTCCAGCTCGTCCTCGGCGACGGGGTGGTCGGATCCACCTGGTACTTCGCGGTCCAGGGCGGCATGGCGGTCATCGCCGGCGTGGCCCTCGCGATGTACCGCAGGAAGGTCGTCCGGCTGATGGGCGACGTCCACTGACGACGCCCGGCCGCACCGCCTGACCGTCTGCCTCCGGGGCCGGCGCGGAGTCCCGAGCTCCGTGCCGGCCCCGGTCGCCGTTCCCGACGGCCCCGGGTGACCGGACCGGCACCGGCGTGTCAGTGTGCCGACCATGACCCATGGCCCCGTACACGAACGCCCGCCGACCCTCCCCCGCCAGCTCGCGCGCACCCGGCGCTTCACGCTCGGCGCACCCGCCCGGCCGACGATCTCCGCCGACGGCCGGACCGTCCTCTTCCTGCGCAGCCGCTCCGGCGACGACCCGGTCTCCTGCCTCTGGACGCTCGACACCGGCAGCGGCGAGGAACACCTGCTCGCCGACCCCGCCGCGCTCGGCGTCGACGAGAGCGACCTGCCCGACGCCGAACGCGTCCGCCGCGAACGCGCCCGCGTCCTGACCGGCGGCATCACCGCGTACGCCACCGACACCGCCGGCCGGCTCGCCGCCTTCGCCCTCGGCGGCACCCTCTGGCTCGCCGACACCGGGACCCGCGGGGTCCGGCCCGTCCCCACCGGCGGAGGGGTGTACGACCCGCGCCCCGACCCCACCGGCCGCCGGATCGCCTACGTCCGCGCCGGCGCCCTGCGGGTCGTCGAGGCCGACGGCACCGGCGACCGCGCGCTCGCCGAACCCGAGCACCCCGAGGTCGGGTACGGCGTCGCCGAACACGTCGCCGCCGAGTCCATGCACCGCAGCCGGGCCCACTGGTGGTCCCCGGGCGGCACCCGACTGCTGGTCGCGCGGGTCGACGAGCGCCCGCTGCGCCGCCTGCACCTCGCCGACCCGTCCGACCCGGCGAGTCCCCCGCGCACGATCCGCTACCCGCTGGCCGGCACCGCCAACGCGGACGTCTCGCTCCTGCTGCTCGGCATCGACGGCTCCCGCACCGACGTCCCCCGGGACGGCGCCGCCTCCGAGTACCTGACCGCCGCGGGCTGGGACGGCCACGGCCCGTTCGCCGCCGTCCAGAGCCGCGACCAGCGGACGGTGCGCACCCTCGCGATCGACCCGGCCGACGGGTCCACCCGGGTCCTCGCCGAGCGGCACGACGAGCACTGGGTCGAACTCGTCCCCGGCCTGCCCGTGCGCACCGCCTCCGGCCGCCTGATCGACGCCGCCGACATCGGCGACACCCGGCACCTCACCGTGGACGGCCGGCCCGTCACCCCGCCCGGCCGGCAGTTGCACGCGGTCCTCGGCGTCGACGGCGACGAGGTGCTCCTCACCGCCTCCGAGGAGCCGGTGGAGTCCCACCTCTGGGTCTGGAGCCCCACCACGGGCGCCCTCCCGCTCAGCGACGAAGCCGGCGCGCACACCGGCGTACGGCGGGCCGGCACGCTGGTCCACACCGCGCGCACGCCCGGCACCCCTGGCCCGGTCACCACCGTCCGCCGGGACGGGCACCCCGCCCTCACGATCGCCTCCCACGCACAGACCCCGGTCCTCACCGCGCGGCCCGAACTGCTCCGGCTCGGCCCGCGCGAACTGCGCGCCGCGCTCTTCCTGCCCGCCGGCCACCGCCCCGCGGACGGGCCGCTGCCCGTCCTGCTCGATCCGTACGGCGGACCGGCCGGCACCAAGGTCTCGGCCGGCGGCGGGTGGCCCGACCTGGTCTCCCAGTGGTTCGCCGACCAGGGCTACGCCGTGCTGGTCGTCGACGGCCGCGGCACCCCCGGACGCGGCCCGCGCTGGGAGAAGAGCGTCTTCGCCGACGTCGCCACCCCCGCCCTCGACGACCAGGTCGAGGCGCTCCACGAGGCCGCCGGCGCCCGCCCCGGTCTGCTCGACCTCGACCGGGTCGGCATCCGCGGCTGGTCCTACGGCGGCTTCCTCGCCGCACTCGCCGTCCTGCGCCGCCCCGACGTCTTCCACGCCGCCGTCGCCGGGGCGGCCCCGACCGACCACCGGCTCTACGACACCCACTGGAAGGAACGATTCCTCGGCCACCCGGACGAGCACCCCGACCGGTACGACGCCTGCTCGCTCCTCCCCGACGCCCCCGGACTGCGCCGCCCCCTGCTGCTGATCCACGGCCTCGCCGACGACAACGTGCTCCCCGCCCACACCCTGCGCCTCTCCGCCGCGCTCCTGGCCGCCGGGCGCCCGCACGAAGTCCTCCCGCTCGGCGGCACGGCCCACTCGCCGAGCGACGAGACGGTGTCGGAGAACCTGCTCCACCACCAGTTGGACTTCCTGAAGAGGTCGTTGAAGCGGGCCTGAGCGGCAGGCCCGGGCAGCGGACCCGAACGGCGGCAGGCCCCGGACACGCCGGAGGGGCCGGCGCGTGAGCACCGGCCCCTCCCCCGCCCGGCCGCCCGTCGGGCAGGCTCTCGGGCGGCCCGTCAGACCTCCCGGACGCCCGCCCGCCAGACCGCCGCCGTCAGCGGCACGCCCGGACGGTACGCCAGGTGCACGGGAGAGGGTGCCTCCAGCAGCTGGAGGTCGGCCCGGGCCCCCACCCGCACCGTGCCCACGTCCGACCGCCGCAGCGCCCGCGCACCGCCCGCCGTCGCGGCCCAGACCGCCTCGTCCGGCGTCATGCCCATCTCCCGCACCGCCACCGCGATGCAGAAGGCCATCGAACTGGTGAAGCTGGAACCGGGGTTGCAGTCGGTGGAGAGCGCCACCACCGCCCCCGCGTCCAGCAGCCGGCGCGCGTCCGGGTAGACGGCCCGGGTGGAGAACTCGGCGCCCGGCAGCAGCGTGGCGACCGTCGCCGAGCCGGCCAGCGCGGCCACGTCCTCGTCGGTGAGGTGGGTGCAGTGGTCGGCGGAGGCCGCCCCCAGCTCGACGGCCAGCTGCACGCCCGGTCCGTAGGTGAGCTGGTTGGCGTGCACCCGGGGGGTGAGCCCCCGCTCGATGCCGGCGGTCAGGATCGCCCGGGCCTGGTCGCCGTCGAAGGCGCCCTTCTCGCAGAACACGTCCACCCAGCGGGCGTACGGCGCGCAGGCGTCCAGCATCGGCCCGGTGACCAGGTCGACGTACCCGGCCGGGTCCTCCGCGTACTCGGGGGCGACCACGTGCGCGCCCAGGTAGGTGGTCTCCGGCGTGTACGAGGAGGCGATCCGCAGCGCCCGGGCCTCGTCGGCGACGGTCAGCCCGTACCCGGACTTGCACTCGACCGTCGTGGTGCCCTGCCGCAGGGCCTCCCGCACCAGCCGGGCCAGGTTGGCGTCGAGTTCGGCGTCGGCGGCGGCCCGGGTGGCGGCGACCGTGGTGCGGATGCCACCGGCGGTGTAGGACTGGCCGGACATCCGGGCGTTGAACTCGGCGGTGCGGTCGCCGGCGAAGACCAGGTGGGCGTGCGAGTCGACGTAGCCGGGCAGCAGGGCGCGCCCCGCCGCGTCGAAGCGCTCGTCGGCGGCGGGCGCCTCTGCGGCCGGACCGACCCAGGCGACGGTCGCGCCGTCGATCACCACGGCCGCGTCGGTGAGCAGGCCGAGCGGCCCGGTCCCGTGCGCGGGGTCGTTGGTGACCAGGCTTCCGATGCCGGTGATCAGCGTGCTCGGGATGCTCGGGGTGCTCACGTCGTGCCTTTCGGGAACGGGGCCGGGGAGCGGGCCGAAGCGGCCCGCTCCACCGGCGTCGACAAGGAGGCGACGACCGGGAGAGGACTCCCGGTCGTCGGCTCGGCGGTCCAACGGCTCAGCGGCTCAGCGGCTCAGCGGCTCAGCAGTTCAGCGGCTCAGCAGTTCAGCGCGGTGATCGAGGTGTGCAGCGCACCCGGCACGTCCGGCACCAGCTGGTGCACGCCGTCCTTGACCACGTGCCGCCCGCCGACCACCACGTGCCGCACGTCGGCCGCCGAGGCGGCGAAGACGGCGATCTCGGCACCGAGCCGGAACGCCGGCCCCGCGGTCCGCGCCGAGTCCAACGCGATCACCGTGAAGTCGGCGAACGCACCGGCCTCGATCCGCCCGGCCTCCGGCCAGCCGAGCGAGGCGTGCCCGTCCTCCGTCCCCGCCCGCAGCAGCGAGTTCGCCGTCCAGTGGCCCCGGGTACGGGTCCGCAGCCGCTCGTTCAGCTCCAGCGCGCGGGCCTCCTCGAACGGGTCGATGACGGCGTGGCTGTCGCTGCCGAGGGTGACCGGGCAGCCGCCGGAGGCGAGGGTCCGGGCCGGGCCGATGCCGTCCGCGAGGTCCCGCTCGGTGGTGGGGCACATGCAGACGGTGGTGGAGGAGTCGGTGAGCAGCTTGACGTCCTCCTCGGTGAGGTGGGTGGCGTGCACGGCCGAGGTGCGCGGCCCGAGCGCGCCGTGGTCGGCGAGCAGCCGGGTCGGGGTGACACCGTGCGCGGCGAGGCAGGCGTCGTTCTCGGCGGTCTGCTCGGAGAGGTGGACGTGCAGCGGGGCCTCGCGCTCCGCCGCCCAGCGCGCGACGGTGCCGAGCTGCTCCGCGGGGACCGCCCGCACCGAGTGGATCGCGGCCCCGATCCGGGCGTGCTCGCGGGCCTTCAGCCCGTCGGCACGGGCGGCCCAGGCCCCGGCGTCGCCGTCACCGAACCGGAGCTGCGGCTTGGTCGGTTCGGCGCCGAAGCCGGACGACAGGTAGCAGGTGTCGAGCAGGGTGATCCGGATGCCGGCCCGGGCGGCGGCCTCGATGAGCGCCTCGCCCATCGCGTTGGGGTCGTCGTAGCGGGCGCCGCCGGGCGCGTGGTGGAGGTAGTGGAACTCACCGACGGCGGTGATCCCGGCGAGCGCCATCTCGGCGTAGACGGCGGTGGCGAGCGCCAGGTAGCTGTCCGGATCGAGCGCACCGGCGAACCGGTACATGGTGTCGCGCCAGGTCCAGAAGGTCCCGGAGCCGACCTGGACGTGGCCGCGCAGCGCCCGGTGGAAGGCGTGCGAGTGGGCGTTGGCCTGGCCGGGCAGCAGCAGACCGTCGAGCCGGACGGCGCCGGGCGGGCAGGGGCCGCTGTCCGGCTGCACCCGGGCGATCTTGCCACCGGCGCCGGTGCTGATCAGCACGTCCTGCTCGACCACCGGCCCGTTGGCGTGCGGCAGCCAGGCGTACCGCGCCCAGTAGGTCACTGACACGCCAGGTCCTCCAGTACGTCGGCGAGGGCGGCCACGCCGGCCAGGCAGTCGGCCGTCTCGGCGTGCTCGGCCGGGGAGTGGGAGATGCCGCTCGGGTTCCGCACGAACAGCATGGCGGTCGGGACGGCCGATGCCAGGATCCCGGCGTCGTGTCCCGCACCGGTGGGCAGCACCGGGACGGCGCCCGGTCCGCGCTTGCCGAGGACCTGCGCGAGGCGGTCGCGCAGCGGGCCGTCGAAGTCCACCACCGGGGTGTAGGACTCGCGGGTCAGCTCGACCCGGACGCCGTCGCGCTCGCCCCGCTCGTACGCCGCCCGTCCGATCTCCTCGACGAGCGCGGCCAGCGTGCCCTCGTCGGCGGCCCGGGAGTCCAGCCAGCCGCGGACCAGGGAGGCGATCGCGTTGGTGCCGTTGGGCTCGACGGCGACCTTGCCGAACGTGGCGAGCGCGTCGGCGAGCTTCGCCTTCTTCCGTGCGGCGAGCACGGTGTTGGCGTAGGTGAGCATCGGGTCGCGGCGGTCCTCGATCCGGGTGGTCCCGGCGTGGTTGGCCTCGCCGTGGAAGTCGAACCGCCAGCGGCCGTGCGGCCAGATCGCCGAGGCCACGCCGACCGGCCGGTCCTCGTCGAGGTAGCGGCCCTGCTCGACGTGGAGTTCGACGAAGGCGCCGATCCGGGCCAGCCGGTCGGAGTCCGCGCCGATCGCGGTCGGGTCGTAGCCGGCGCGCTCCATCGCGTCGGGCAGCCGGACGCCGTCCGCGTCGCGCAGCTCGTGGGCGGCCTCGCGGTCCAGCACCCCGGCGGTGAGCCGGGAGCCGATGCAGGCCACGCCGAACCGGGCGCCCTCCTCGTCGCCGAAGTTGACGATCGCCAGCGGCCGGGTGAACCCGGCGCCCCGCGAGCGCAGTTCGTCCAGCGCGGCGAAGGAGGAGACCACGCCGAGCGGGCCGTCGAAGGCGCCGCCGTCCGGGACGGAGTCCAGGTGCGAGCCGGTGACGACCGCGCCCTCCCCGGCCGGGTCGCCGAGCCAGGCCCACTGGTTGCCGTTGCGGTCCAGCTCGTAGGTCAGGCCGCGGCTGCGGGCCTGCTGCTCGAACCAGGCGCGGCACTCGGCGTCGGCGGAGTTCCAGGCGAACCGGCGGTAGCCGCCGGAGGAGGCGGAGCGGCCCACGGGGAGCAGCTCCGCCCACATCCGCTCGAAGCTGTCGGAGCCGGGCTCGGTCACAGCTCGCCCATCGGGATGCGGACACCGCGCTCGGCGGCGACCTCGTCGGCCCGGTCGTAGCCGGCGTCGACGTGCCGGATGACGCCCATGCCCGGGTCGTTGGTGAGCACCCGGCGGATCTTCTCCCCCGCCAGCGGGGTGCCGTCGGCCACGGTGACCTGGCCGGCGTGGATCGAGCGGCCGATGCCGACGCCGCCGCCGTGGTGGATGGAGACCCAGGACGCGCCGGAGGCGACGTTGACCATGGCGTTGAGGAGCGGCCAGTCGGCGATCGCGTCGGAGCCGTCCAGCATCGCCTCGGTCTCCCGGTACGGGGAGGCGACGGAGCCGCAGTCCAGGTGGTCGCGGCCGATCACGATCGGGGCGGACAGCTCACCGGAGGCGACCATGTCGTTGAACCGCTCGCCGGCCTTGTCGCGCTCGCCGTAGCCGAGCCAGCAGATCCGCGCGGGCAGGCCCTGGAAGTGCACCTTCTCCTGGGCCATCTTGATCCAGCGGTGCAGCGACTCGTTCTCGGGGAAGAGGTCGAGCACGGCCTTGTCGGTCTTGGCGATGTCCTGCGGGTCACCGGAGAGGGCCGCCCAGCGGAACGGGCCCTTGCCCTCGCAGAACAGCGGCCGGATGTACGCCGGGACGAAGCCGGGGAAGGCGAAGGCGCGGTCGTAGCCGGCCAGCTGGGCCTCGCCGCGGATCGAGTTGCCGTAGTCGAACACCTCGGCGCCGCGGTCCTGGAAGCCGACCATCGCCTCGACGTGCCTGGCCATCGACTCGCGCGAGCGCTGGGTGAACTCGGCGGGCTTCTCGGCCGCGTACGTCGCCATGTCGTCGAAGGCGACACCGAGCGGCAGGTAGCTCAGCGGGTCGTGGGCGCTGGTCTGGTCGGTCACGATGTCGATCGGCGCGTCCATCGCGAGCAGCTGCGGGAACAGCTCGGCGGCGTTGCCCAGCAGGCCGATGGAGAGCGGCTGCTTCCTGTCGCGGGCGGCGGTGGCCAGCTCCAGCGCGTGCGAGAGGTTCTTGGCCTCGACGTCCAGGTAGCGGTGCTCGATCCGGCGGGAGATCCGGGACGGGTCGCAGTCGATACAGATCGCCACGCCGCCGTTCATGGTGACGGCCAGCGGCTGGGCGCCGCCCATGCCGCCGAGGCCGGCGGTGAGGGTGATCGTCCCCGCCAGCGTGCCCTCGTAGCGCTTGTTGGCGACGGCGGCGAAGGTCTCGTAGGTGCCCTGGAGGATGCCCTGGGTGCCGATGTAGATCCACGAGCCGGCGGTCATCTGCCCGTACATGGTGAGCCCGAGGGACTCCAGCCGCCGGAACTCCTCCCAGTTGGCCCAGTCGCCGACCAGGTTGGAGTTGGCGATCAGCACGCGCGGCGCCCACTCGTGGGTCTGCATGACGCCGACCGGACGGCCGGACTGGACCAGCATGGTCTCGTCCTGCTTCAGCCCCTCCAGCGTCCGGACCATGGCGTCGAACGAGCGCCAGTCCCGCGCGGCCTTGCCGGTGCCGCCGTAGACGACCAGCTTCGACGGGTGCTCGGCCACCTCCGGGTCGAGGTTGTTCATCAGCATCCGCAGGGCGGCCTCCTGCTGCCACCCCTGCGTCGTCAGCGCGGTTCCCCGTGCCGCCCGCACCTCGCGCGGCCCGCTCGCCTGCTGCACCATGTCCAGCCTCCCTACGGATGAACTCATTCAGTCTCTACTCGGCTGAATATATCCAAACATTCAGCCTCCGGCCAGACCTGCGCACATCCGATCAACACCCGCGCGGCCGACCACCGAGCGCTACCCCGAACCCGGCGAACACCAGCCGCTCGGCCCAGCGACGGGGAGCGGAGGAGACGACGACGGCCGCCACCGGGCAGCCCGACGGACTCCGCGACACGGCGGAGGAGGTCGAGCGGAGCACCGGCCTTCGCGCCCGGACCGCCGGAGGCACCCCGGTGACGTCACCGCCTCCCCGCGGGAAGCACGCGGGAAGCACGCGGGGAACGTCGGACGGCTCTCCCGCCGCGCACCCGTGCCGCTCGCCCGGCCGCTCCCGGGCGAGCGAGCGGCACGGCCGGTCTCCCGGTCCGCGCCCCGTGTCGCCGGCCACCGTCAGGCGGCGGCGTCGCCGTCCCAGTCGATGCCGATCTCGGCGAGCCAGCGGCGGTCGTCGGCGTCCGGGTCGGCGGGGCGGGGCTGGCGGGGGATCTCCTGGACGGGGCCGAGACCGTAGCGTTCCGCGGTGGCGGCCGCGCGGGCGTCGGGCTCGATGACACCGACGTGCACGGCGGTGTCGTCGCCCGGATCGAGGACGGTCAGTTCGGGCTCGGGCAGACGGCGCAGGGTGACGCGGCGTCCGCAGGTCGGGCAGGACCACTCGTCGGCGCCCGAGGCGAGGCGCCCGACGAACTTCATCTCGTGGATCACGCGCATGGCGGCACCCCCTGTACAGAGGGATGCCCGGGTTTGTGACGACTACTCCAGAAAGAGCCCGCGTGCCGCGGCCGACTGCTCGATGGATTCCAAACGGGCCTCGGCGCCCGGGAGTTCGTCACACATGGTCTGCAACAGCACGCGCCCGAGCATCATCGGCGCGCAGGCGGTGTCGAAGACCAGGTTGGTCCCGACGGCGGCGGGGAGCATCAGGTCGGAGAGCTTGGCGACGGGGGCGAACGCGCTGTCCGCCACGGTGAGCACCGTCAGCCCGCAGTCCCGGGCGACCGTCAGAGCCTCCATGAGCTCGCGCGGGTAACGCGGCAGGGCGAAGCAGAGCAGTGCGGTGGCACCGGCGGCGGCGGCCTGTTCGAGGCGGTCGGCCAGCATGCTGCCGCCCTCGTCGAGGAGCCGGATGTCGGGGTGCACCTTGGCCGCGAAGTACGCGAAGCCGCGCGCCTGCGCCGAGGCGGCGCGCAGGCCGAGGACGGGCAGCGGGCGGGAGGCCGCGAGGAGCCGGGCGGCGCGGGCGATGGGTTCGGGGTCGGCGAGCAGGTCGGCGAGCAGGCGCAGGTGCTCGATCTCGGCGAGGACGGCCTGCTGGTGCTCGTTGCGGACGGCGTCGGCGGGGGTCTCGGGCGCGGCCGGTTCGCCGGCGCCGAGTTCGCGCAGCTGCTTGCGGAGCGCGGGGTAGCCGTCGTAGCCGAGGGCGACCGCGAAGCGGGTGACGGAGGGCTGGCTGACGCCGGCGAGCTCCGCGACCTCGACGCTGGAGAGGAACGGGGCCTCGGTGGCGTGCCGGACCAGGGAGTGCGCGATCCGGCGCTGGGTGGGGGTGAGCCGGTGTCCTTCGAAGAGCTGGAGCAGCCGGGCGGAGGGGCCGACCGTGCCGGTGTCCTCGGTGGCGGTCATTGCGGTACCTCCGGATGCGAGCTGTTCGGATGACTGTGCAGCAGCGGGCTGCCACTGGCAAAGACGTCTCGTACGCCGGAACACCGGGTGAGACCTCCGGCGGCCGGCCGGACGGCGGTCCGGCCACCGCCCCCGTGGTCGGTCCGACGGCCGATCCGACCGCCGCCCCCGTGACCGATCCGGCTGCCGCGCGGCGACCGGTCGGACCGGCGACCCGGTCGGCCTCCCGGGGGTGACCCTGATTTCCCCCCTAGTCCTCCCGGATTACGGTGCGAACCGATGGACCGACACGCCCTCGTGGGCGCACCCTGGTTGCCATGGACACTCGCCAGGACGACATGCGGCGCGATCTCGATGCCTCGCTGCAGGCCCGCAAGGAGCTCGGCAAGGAGTACGAGTCGGAACTCGTCGATTCCTTCCTCTCCCGGATCGACGCCCGCCTCGACGCCCGGGTGGAGCGCCGGGTCGCGGAGCGGCTCGGCCCCGCCGGTGGCTACGACCCGGCGGAGGGGCACCGGCCGCACGGTCCCGGACGCCGCCCGCACCGCCCGCACGGTTCGGGCGCCCGGGTGGTGCCGATCGTCTCGATGGCGCTGGGCATCCCGCTGTCCGGCATCGCCGGCGGCACCAGCGGGATCTGGGGACTGGTGGTCTGCTGGGCCGGCATCGTCGGCGTCAACGTGTCCGCCGCGCTGGCCGAGCGCCGGCTGGACCGGGCGGAGCGGCGCGCCGCGGAGAGCGTGCGGAGCGACTGGGACTGATCCTCCCCCGGGCCGACCACGCCGGGGGACCGGCCGCCTCGGGCGGCCGGTCCCGTCCGGCGCCGGGCCCGTCGCGGAGCCCGCCACAGGGCCCACGGCGGGGTCCGGAGCAGCGCCCCGTGCGCTCCGCACGACCGGTCGTCAGGCCAGCGGGCCGGTGACCCGCTCCACCGCGCGCACCAGGTCGCCGGAGGCGACCAGCGCCGCGGCGGCCTCCAGGTCCGGCGAGAGGAAGCGGTCGCGGCCGGCGCCGCCGACCCCCGCCTCGCGGGCGGCGGCCATCGCCGCGGCACTGGCGGGCGCCACCGTGCCGCTGGCGTCGGCCTGCCTGCGGATCTCCAGCGCCCTTGCGGCGGCAGTGAGTTCGACGGCGAGGATCCGGCCGAGGTTGTCGACGGACTGGCGCAGCTTGCGCGCGGCGGACCAGCCCATCGAGACGTGGTCCTCCTGCATGGCCGAGGAGGGGATCGAGTCGACCGAGGCGGGCACGGCGAGCCGCTTGTTCTCGCTGACCAGCGCCGCCTGGGTGTACTGGGCGATCATCA
Source organism: Streptomyces sp. BE303 (assembly GCF_036290945.1). NCBI lineage: Bacteria > Bacillati > Actinomycetota > Actinomycetes > Kitasatosporales > Streptomycetaceae > Streptomyces > Streptomyces sp. BE303. Next base: position 42,368 of record NZ_JAQYWZ010000801.1, on the reverse strand, counting down.
GGCCGGAGTCCACGCCCGGGTCGTCGGCGAGGAAGGCCGGCAGGCCGTGCGAGCGGGACTTGTCGAGGAGCCGGTCGGTGCGGCGCTCCGAGATCGAGCCGAGGTCGGCGGCGGCGATGGCGAGGAAGTCCAGCACGTACGCGACCGGGGCGCCGTGGAAGTTGCCGTTGGACTCCACCCGGCCGTCCGGCAGCACCACCGGGTTGTCGACGGAGGCGGCCAGCTCGCGGGAGGCGACGAGCGCGGCGTGGGCGAGGGTGTCACGGCCTGCGCCGGCGACCTGCGGGGCGCAGCGGATCGAGTAGGCGTCCTGGACGCGCGGGGCGTCGTCCTGGTGGTGGCCGGTGAGGCCGGAGTCCTTGAGCACGGCCAGCATGTTGGCGGCGGAGAGCGCCTGGCCGGGGTGCGGGCGGATCGGGGCGTGCAGCTCGGGGGCGAGCACCTTGTCGGTGCCGAGCAGCGCCTCCAGGGTCATCGCGGCGGTGATGTCGGCGGTGGTGAAGAGCCGCTGCAGGTCGGCGATGGCCATGACCAGCATGCCGAGCATGCCGTCGGTGCCGTTGATGAGGGCGAGGCCCTCCTTCTCCAGCAGCTCGACCGGTTCGATGCCGGCGGCGGCGAGCAGCTCGGCGGCCGGCTTCTCGACGCCGTCGGGGCCGGTCGCGACGCCTTCGCCCATCAGGACGAGCGCGCAGTGCGAGAGCGGCGCGAGGTCACCGGAACAGCCGAGCGAGCCGAACTCCCGGACCACGGGGGTGATGCCGGCGTTGAGGATCGCGGCCATGGTCTGGGCCACCAGGGGGCGGACCCCGGTGCGACCGCTGGCGAGCGTCTTCATCCGCAGGAACACCAGCGCGCGGACCACCTCGCGCTCGACCGCCGGGCCCATCCCGGCGGCGTGCGAGCGGACCAGCGAGCGCTGCAGCTGGGCCCGGAGTTCGGGGCTGATGTGCCGGACGGCGAGGGCACCGAAGCCGGTGGAAACGCCGTAGACGGGGCGGGGTTCGGCCGCCAGGGCGTCGATCCGGGCGCGCGCGACCGCCATCTCGGCGAGCGCGTCCGGGCCGATCTCGACCCGGGCGTTCCCCCGGGCGACGGCCAGCACGTCCTCGGCGCTGACGTCGGCCTTGCCGACCTGGACGAGCGGCGTGTGGGGGGCCGCAGCACTGTGCATATCCATATACACCATCTCATCAGGTGAATGAAGATATGACAACACCTGAGCCCTTCCGGGACTCCGGCGCCGGACCGGTCGGTCACCTGGATTTTCGGATACCGCAGCCGGTGCCGCACGCTGTGGGGGGTGACGGGCGCCCCACGGCGCACGCCACGACAACGGACCGGCCCCGGCCTGCACGGACGGCGCAGACCGCGCGGACGGCACGGACCGGCAGGCAGACCGACGGACACAGGAGGCGGCGACACGATGACGCGGGCGACGGCGCGGCGGCGGGTGGTCCGGCTGCGGGGGGACGGGCGGAGCACCCGGCCGGATGCGCTGGCGGCCGAGGAGCCGCTGGAGATCCGGCTCGGCGGCGAGCCGCTCACGGTCACCATGCGCACCCCGGGCCAGGACTTCGACCTGGTGGCGGGCTTCCTGGTCGGCGAGGGGCTGGTGCACGCCTCCGAGGACCTCGCGGCACTGCGCTACTGCGCCGGCACCGACGAGGCCGGCGCCAACACCTACAACGTGGTGGACGCGACGCTGCGCGGCGCCGGGGCGCTGCCGCTCTCCGCCCACCGCAACCTGCTCACCACCAGCGCCTGCGGCCTCTGCGGCCGGGACACCGTGGACGCCGTCCGCACCCACGTCCGCCACCCGGTCGCCGACGACCCGCTGACCGTCCCGCCCGCGCTGCTGTACGGGCTGCCGGACCGGCTGCGGGCCGCCCAGCGGACCTTCGACTCCACCGGCGGCCTGCACGCGGCCGGCCTGTTCGACGGCGTCAGCGGCGAACTGCTCTGCGCCCGCGAGGACGTCGGCCGGCACAACGCCGTCGACAAGGTGGTCGGCTGGGCGCTGCGCGCGGGACGGCTCCCGCTGACCGGGCACGTGCTCCTGGTCAGCGGCCGGGCCTCGTTCGAGCTGACCCAGAAGGCGGCGCTGGCCGGCGCCCCGCTGCTGGCCGCCGTGTCGGCGCCGTCCTCGCTGGCGGTGGACCTGGCGGAGGAGCTGGGCCTGACCCTGGTGGGCTTCCTGCGCGGCGAGGGCGCCAACGTGTACACCCGCCCGGACCGGATCGCCTGAGGCCCCGGGCCCGCCCGCGAGGGCGCGCCCGGGGCCCGGATCCCGCCCCCGCGTCAGCGCAGCTCGGCCTCGACCAGGTCGGCCGCGCGGGCGGTGCCGCCCTCGGCGCGCGCCTCGGCGCGGAGCACGTCCAGGCGCGCGGCCACCTCCGGGTCGCCGGTCAGTTCCAGCAGGGCGGCGCGCAGCGCCTCCCCGGTGGCCTGTTCCGTGTCGAGGCGGCGGGCGACGCCCAGCTCCACCAGCTTGTCCGCGTTGCCGAACTGGTCGACGGCCTGCGGCACCGCGATCATCGGCACCCCGTGGTAGAGGCCCTCGCTGCTGCCGCCCATGCCGGCGTGGGTGACGAAGGCGTCGGCCTTCGCGAGCACGTCGAACTGCGGCACCCACCGGTGCACCTCGACGTTGGCCGGCACCTCGCCCAGCTCGGCCAGGTCGGTGTGCTTGCCGATCTGGAGCACGACGTGCCAGCCGGGCAGGTCGCCGAAGGCGCGGACGCACTCCCGGTAGAAGGCCGGCTGGTGGGTGAAGGCGGAGCCGAGCGAGACCAGCACCACCTTCTCGGCGCCGTCCGGCCGCTGCCAGCCGCCCTGGTGCGAGCGGTCGCCGAAGCACTGGCCGACGAAGGTGTACCGCGCGGGGTCGACCCGGTCGGCGTTGGGCTGCAGGGCCCGCGGGATCAGGGCGAGCGCGCGGGCCGGGAGGGCCTTGAACTCCTCCGGGTCCCGGACGACGGTGCCGTTCTCGGCCAGCCAGTCGGCGAACCGCCGCATGTACGCGGGCCCGCCGGGGCCGCTGCGGATCGCCTCGAACACCTCGGCCATGTCCTGCTCGAAGCCCTGCCAGGCGACGTAGGTCGGGGAGAGCTGGAGGGCCGGGACGCCGTGCCCCTCGGCCACCGCCCGCCCGGTGAACCCGGCGATGTCGTACAGCACGAGGTCGGGCCGGTCCTCCTCGAAGAGCCGGCGGACCACCGGGGTCATGGCGACGGCGTCGTCGAGGAAGAGGTTCTGGATCGCCACCGGGTCCTGCAGCCACACCTGGGAGTCGTCGGTGAGGGGCAGCGCGGTCGGGTACGGCACGAGCGTCGCCCCGGTCGCCTCGACCGGCCCGGCGAACGAGGCGTCGTTGACGTAGCTGACCCGGTGGCCGCGGGCGACGAGCTCGGCGACGACGGCGAGGCTCGGGTTGACGTGCCCGTGGGCCGGGATGGAGACCATGGCGATGTGTGCGGAGCGGGTCATGGTGGTGCCCTTCGTCGAGATGGTGAGACGAGACGATCCGTCTCGTCGGAACGCCCTCATCATGACCTGACGACCCGCCACTCGTCAAGACGAGACGGTTCGTCTCGCTGTAGCGCTAGGATGGCCCCATGTCCCGACAGACCGCGCCCGACCCCAGCCGCCGCAGCCAGCAGAGCCGCGCCGCGATCCTCGCCGCCGCCGCCGACCTGGTCTCCGAGGTCGGCTTCGCCAAGCTCACCATCGAGAAGATCGCCGCCCGTGCCGGAGTCGGCAAGCAGACCATCTACCGCTGGTGGCCGTCGAAGGGCGCGGTCGTCTTCGACGCCTTCCTCGCCGTCAGCGAGGACGCCAGCGGCAGCCTCGCGCTGCCCGACACCGGCGATCTCGCCGCCGACCTGCGCGCCGTCCTGCGCCCGACCGCCGACGAGCTCACCGACCCCGCCTTCGACAACACCGGCCGGGGTCTGATCTCCGAGTACCTGGTCGACCCGGACCTGCTGCGCGAGTACCGCGAACGGCTGCTGGACCCCCTGCTGGAGGTCACCCGCGACCGCCTGCGCAGCGCCCGCACCGCCGGACAGCTCCCGGCCGACACCGACCTCGACCTCGCCGTCGACCTGCTCTACGGGCCGATGTACTACCGCTGGCTGCACGGTCTCGGGGCGGTCGACCACGCGTACGCGGACCGCCTGGTCGCCGCGGTCCTGCGCGCGCTCGGAGCGACGGACGGAGCGGCCGACGGAGCGCCGGACGGCGGCTGACCTCAGCGGCGGTTGCGGCGGCGGAGCACCAGCACGACCACGATGATCACGGCGATCACCGTCAGCACCAGCACGGCGCCGATCAGCAGGCCCATCATCCGGCCGAGGCCCTTCTTCTTCTTTTTCTTCTTCTTGGACTTGTCCTTCGACGACTCGGCCAGCCGCGACGCCCCGTGCCGCTCCGCCGACACGCCCGCCTGCCCGGCCGCCGCGGGCACCACGGGGGCGGGCGCCTGCCGGGCCGCAGGGGCTTCCGGGACCGCGGGGGCCGACCGCACCACCGGGGCCGCCGAGGCCGCCGGCGCGGCGGCGAGCGCGCCGCCGCCGAAGGCGAGCACCGCGGAGAGGACGAGGCCCGTCAACCGAGCGCGCATAGGAGTCAACCCCCGAGAATCCGATCCGGCGCGGCCCCGACGGCCCGCCGACCGCGGACACCATCCCACGCCCGCCCCACCGCGCCCAGTCCCGCAACGCCCTCGCCACCGGACCGCGACCGGCTCGGAACAGACCGGTCACCGAACCGCCACACCACGCCGACGGCCCGGCCCCGCCCGCCCTTCGCTCCCCCGCCTCCGGCCCTCAGCTCACCGGGGGCGAGGCCGGGCCGGCGAGGGCGACGGCGACCAGGGAGCGCAGCGCCGCGGCGACCTGGCCCAGCGGGAGGGTGGCGTCGTCCGCGAACAGCTCCAGCAGCCACCCGCCGGCCGCGTTCTGGCCGCCGGCCGCGACCATGCCGCGGTAGCCGGAGACCACCAGCATGGCCTCCTCCGCCGGGTCGTTGCCCGCCGCGCCGGCCCGCAGGGCGAAGGCCCCGCCGCGTACGGCCCGGCGGGTCATCGGGTAGTGGCGCAGGTCGAAAACGGCGTCCGGGGCCTCGATCTGGGCCCGCTGCGTCTCCGCCCGGGTGCTGCTCGGCCCGCTGGTCATCCGGTAGACGGCGTGCTGCGCGGTGCGCATCAGCTGCGAGCCGGGCGGCACGTACGAGATCCACCAACCGACCGCGTCCAGCAGCCGGGCCGAGATCTCTGCGACGACGGCCAGCTTGCCGATGGTGTCCGCAGGGTGCACGGAGCGGGTGTTGCCGTGCTGGTCGAGCGCGGCGAGCACCGCGGTGAGCAACTGCCCCGGGTCGGCACTGTGCGCGGCGCCGCGGAAGCGCCGCCGGTCGCCGGAGCCGGCCCGGCCGCCGGGTCGGCCGCGCCCGTCGGCACGGTGGTGCGGGTCCGCGGCGTCGGCGAGCAGCACCGTCGGGTCGGGCGAGAAGCCCGGGCCGTGGCTGCGTCCGGCGACCACCGGGTGGGCGGCGCGGGCGGCCTTGGCCCGGTACTGGGCGGCGTCGGCGAGCCGGAAGAGCCGGTCGGGGGTGGTGACCGGGCCGATCGAGTCACCGGTGGAGGCGACCCCGCAGGCGACGCCCTCGCCCTCGGCCAGGGCGAGCGCCCGGGCGCACAGCTCCTCGGCGACGGCGACCACCTCGTCCGCCTTCTGGCCCTCGGCGAGCAGGCAGAACTCGTCACCGCCGAGCCGGGCGGCGAGACTGCCGGGGAGCTTGGCGGCGGCCAGCGACAGCTGGTGGGCGAAGCGCTCCAGCAGCCGGTCGCCCACCTCGTGGCCGAGCTGGTCGTTGACCCGCTTCAGGCCGTTGACGTCGCAGACCACCAGCGAGACCACGGTGTTGTCCCGGTTGTGGGCCTCCAGCGCGCTCTCCAGCCGCGCGTCCACCGCACGCCGGTTGGCCAGACCGGTGAGCGGGTCGGAGAAGGCGAGCTTGCGCAGGTCGGCGAGGCGTTCGGTCTGGGCGAGGCCGGCCGAGATCTGGGCGGCGAGCAGGGTGGCGTAGTCGGCGTCCGCGTCGGTGAACCCGGCCGACCCGGTGGCCCGGGCGAGGTAGAGCTCGCCCCAGGCCTGCCCGTGCAGGACGATCGGCGCGACCACGCAGCAGGCCCGCCCGCGCCGGCGCAGCGCGGCGGCGCGTTCCTGGCAGTACGCGCCTGCGGTCGGGTGCGCGTGCCCGGGGTGCGGCTGGCTGTTGTCTGCGGTCTGGACCCAGGCGCGCGGCAGCCGGCCGGTGGTCCAGCGCTCCTCCAGGTAGGTGACGATCTCGGGGAAGTCGGCCACCGGGTAGGACTCGTCCTCGGGCAGCTCCTCCTCCCCCGGCGAGAGTTCCCCGTGGTTGACCAGGACCCGCAGCCGGCCGGACTCGCGGTCCCAGACCGAGACGGCGGCCATGGTGGCGCCGAGTGCCTCGGTGGCGCGTGCGGCGGCGGCCCGGACGGCCTCCAGCGGGGTGAGCGCCCCGGCCATGTCCTGGGCGAGTTCGACCACGGAGGTCAGCCGCGTGTCGGGGGCCCCGGGGGCCGGCGGCTGCTGCGTCCGGTCGCAGTCGCAGCCGCGGTCCGTCATGATCGCCTCACTGCTCACCGGCTCGCCTCGCTCCCTGTGCTCGGTCCTGCTCGGTCCCCTGCGGCGGGCCGCCGGGCCCGCGCCCCGGGGACCCCGCCCCCGGGAGCCGCACCCATTCGGCCGCTTGCACCAAGACTATGGCGGCTTCATTCGGTTATGCCCCGTTTGTCGAAGAGGATCCGCAGGGCAGTACGACTTTCAACCGTTCGGCTTGCGGCAAGACCGTGCCCGGCCCGGGCAGGTTCTACTCCGCCGGGCGGCGCCCCGCTCCGCCCGTACGGCGCTCGACGGCGTTCCGCGCCGCCCCCGCACCACCCGGCCACGCCCCACGGGCACCCACGACGGCCGTTCTCCCGAACCGTTCAGGCCGCTCCGAAAGCCTCCGCCCGCTCCGAAAGCGTCGGACAGCTCCGGCAGCTCCGGCAGCTCCGGCCACTGCGCATCGTCACGGCCGCGCCGAACCCGTTCCGGCCTGCCGAACCGGGCCCTACTCCGCCCGCAGCCGCCGGGAGAGCAGCCACGGCTCGACCAGCCCGAGCCCGCGCACCGGACGGCGCCACATCGGCTGGAGGTTGAACCGGTGCCCGGTGTCCGGGGCGCCCGCCGGCCGCGAACCGGCCGCCGCCGCGAGCGCCTCGGCCAGGCCGGGCCCGTCGACGTCGGCGGGCGCGACACTGCCGTTCTGCTCCAGCGCGACGGCGAACTCGCCGTCGATCAGCACCGCGTCCTTCGGGGCGATCGAGGTGAGCCGGCTGGCCAGGTTGACCGTGGTGCCGAAGACGTCGCCCATCCGCGAGGTGACCGTGCCGAACGCCATGCCCACCCGCAGCGCGGGAATGCTGTCGTCCTCGGCCAGCGCCTCGATCAGGCTGAGCGCGATCTCGGCTGCCGTCACCGGGTCCTCGGAGACGTAGAGGATCTCGTCGCCCAGCGTCTTGATCACCCGGCCGCCCTGGCCGGCGATCAGGTCGGAGCAGGTGTTCTCGAACGTCTCGACCAGCTCGCCGAGCTCCTCCTCCTCCAGCCGCCGGGAGAGCCGGGTGAAGCCGACCAGGTCGGCGAAGCCCACGGCGAGCCGGCCGCTGGTGATCTCGTTGTCCTCCGCGGCCTGCACCACGCGGCCGGTGACGGCGGCCAGCTGGCGGCGCCAGACGTACACCAGGAACTGCTCCAGCTCCGGAAGCAGCAGCTCGACCAGCGGGTACGCGACGTCGGCGCGGGTCAGACCGGGTTCGACGGACTGGGTGAGGTTCTCCAGGAAGGTGTCCATCTGCCAGCCGGCCAGCCGGGCCGTGGTCTGACCGGTGGAACGCGCCACCTGGATCGCCATCGCCTCGCTCAGCAGCCCCGACTCGACCAGCCCGGACAGCCGGCGCAGAGCGATCACGTCACCGTCGGTCAGCGCCCGGGACTGCCCGATGTCCGGGAAGCCCATCGCCCGCCAGAACCGGGTGGCCAGGTCCATCGGGACGTCGGCCGCCCGCGCGGCCTGGTACGGGGTGTAGCGTCGCGGCGCGTCCAGGATCAGGCGTTCCAGGTCGAGGGCGACCGTCTGGTCGTGGGGGCCCGTCTGGTCGTGGGAGCCCGCCGCGCCGCCGTTGCTGCCGTCCTCTGCCACCGGTCCGTCCCCGTGCGGTCGCCGCACTCGCCTCGTGTCCTGCCTGTCCGGGCGCGCCCGCCACCCCGGCGGGCAGTGGCGCGCCTCACACTGCTGCCAGGTGGAATATTCGCACGGAATCCCGCGATCCGGGGCATCCGCCCGGGTCAAGGGGTGGTGAAGACTCCCGTCGGCCCGGGCGGTTCCGCGCTCCGGCGCCGCTCCCCGGCGCCGGGCGTCCGGCCGCCGTCAGCGCGGCTCCGGCCGCACGTGGACGACGTCGCCCGCGCCGACCGGCCGCCGCGAACCGTCGGGCGTCCGGACCACCAGCCGGCCGTCCCCGTCGATCGCCACCGCCTCGCCGGCCAGTTCGCGGTCGCCGGGCAGCAGCACCCTGACCTCCCGGCCGAGCGTGGTGCACCGGTCCGCGTACGCGCTCAGCAGTCCGCTGGCGTGCGGGTCGCCGGCGGCGTCCGTCCACTCCCGGTACAGGCCGGCGAACTCGCGCAGCAGCGCACGCAGCAGCGTGGACCGGTCGGTGACGGCGGCACCGGCCAGGACCAGCGACGCGGCGGTGGGGACGGGCAGCTCGGACGCGCGCAGCGAGACGTTGACGCCCAGACCGGCGACCACCGCGCCGCCGCCGAGCTCGGTGAGGATGCCGCCCAGCTTGCGCTCCGCCCCGTCGATCCCGACCTGGAGGTCGTTGGGCCACTTCAGGCCGACCTCCACCTCGGCGACCCGGCTCAGCGTGCTCGCCGCCGCGACGCCGACCAGGATCGGCAGCCAGCCGTACCGCTCGACGGGTACCCCGTCCGGGCGAAGCAGGACGGAGAGGAAGAGCCCCGAACGGGCGGGCGCCGTCCACTGCCGTTCCAGCCGTCCGCGCCCGGTCCGCTGCGCCTCGGCGACCAGCACCGCGCCCTGCGGGGCGCCGTCCCGGGCCCGGGCGGCGAGGTCGGTGTTGGTGGAGCCGGTCTCGTCGACGACGTCCAGCCCGGTCCACAACCCGCCCGGGACCAGCAGGTCCCGGCGGAGCGCCTCGGCGTCCAGCGGCGGGCGGTCCAGGTCGGTCCACGGCGACGGCCCGGCATGGCCGAAGCCGCGCAGTCCACTGCGGCGGGGGGTGTCGGAGGTCATGCGGCACACCCTAGAGGCCCTAGGCCGCCCCATTGTCCCGCAGAACGGCGGCCGACCACACTGTGTCGCTGGCCATAACGGGAAACCGTCAGCGATGACTACGCTACCCAACGGTAGTTCGTAGCGCCGCCCTGCCCTCATCCGCGCGGATCCCCACCCGGCCCGCGCGACCCCGAAACAGGTCGCGGCCAAGGAGCAGGGAGAGCCACCGGATGACCGAGGCGCCGTACGACCCGCACACCACCGCCGGCAAGCTCGCCGACCTCCGGCGCAGGCTCGACGAGGCGGTGCACTCCGGTTCCGCCAAGGCGGTGGAGAAGCAGCACGCCAAGGGCAAGCTGACGGCCCGTGAGCGGGTCGCGGAACTGCTGGACGAGGGGTCCTTCGTCGAGTTCGACGAGTTCGCCCGGCACCGCTCGACCAACTTCGGCCAGGAGCGGACCCGCCCGTACGGCGACGGCGTGGTCACCGGGTACGGCACCGTCGACGGCCGCCAGGTCGCCGTCTTCGCGCAGGACTTCACCGTGTTCGGCGGCTCGCTGGGCGAGGTGTTCGGCGAGAAGATCGTCAAGGTCATGGACTTCGCGCTGAAGACCGGCTGCCCGGTGATCGGCATCAACGACTCCGGCGGCGCCCGGATCCAGGAGGGCGTGGTCTCGCTCGGCCTGTACGGCGAGATCTTCCGCCGCAACGTGCACGCCTCGGGCGTGATCCCGCAGATCTCGCTGATCATGGGCCCCTGCGCGGGCGGCGCGGTCTACTCCCCCGCGATCACCGACTTCGTGGTGATGGCCGACCGGACCTCGCACATGTTCATCACCGGCCCCGACGTGATCAAGACCGTCACCGGTGAGGACGTCGGCATGGAGGAGCTGGGCGGCGCGCACACCCACAACACCAAGTCCGGCAACGCGCACCACCTGGCCGCGGACGAGAAGGAGGCGGTCGAGTACGTCAAGAGCCTGCTCTCGTACCTGCCCTCCAACAACCTCTCCGACCCGCCGTCCTTCCCCGAGGAGGCGGACCTCGCGATCACCGACGAGGACCTCGAACTCGACACCCTGGTCCCGGACTCGGCGAACCAGCCGTACGACATGCACCGGGTGATCGAGCACATCCTCGACGACGGCGAGTTCCTGGAGACCCAGCCGCTGTACGCGGGCAACATCATCACCGGCTTCGGCCGGGTCGAGGGCCACGCGGTCGGCATCGTCGGGAACCAGCCGATGGACCTGGCCGGCTGCCTGGACATCGCCGCCAGCGAGAAGGCCGCCCGGTTCATCCGCACCTGCGACGCGTTCAACGTCCCGGTGCTGACCTTCGTCGACGTGCCCGGCTTCCTGCCCGGCACCGAGCAGGAGTGGGACGGCATCATCCGCCGCGGCGCCAAGCTGATCTACGCCTACGCCGAGGCCACCGTCCCGCTGATCACCGTGATCACCCGCAAGGCCTTCGGCGGCGCGTACGACGTCATGGGCTCCAAGCACCTGGGCGCCGACCTCAACCTGGCCTGGCCGACCGCGCAGATCGCGGTGATGGGCGCCCAGGGCGCGGTCAACATCCTGCACCGGCGCGAGCTGGCCGAGGCGGACGACATCGACACGAAGCGGGCCGAGCTGATCGCCTCCTACGAGGACACCCTGCTCAACCCGTACCTCGCGGCCGAGCGCGGCTACGTGGACGCCGTCATCGCGCCGAGCGAGACCCGCCGGCACATCGTCCGCGGCCTGCGCGCGCTGCGCGGCAAGCGCGAGACGCTGCCGCCGAAGAAGCACGGCAACATCCCGCTGTAGTCGCCCGCTCCGAGAGGATCGCGAGAGGATTGAGCATGGCCCCGATCCACGTGCTGCACGGGCAGCCGACCCCCGAGGAGCTGGCCACCGTCCTGGCGGTGGTCCAGGCCCGGGCCGCCGCCGCGCAGGCCGCCGCCGAGGCGACCCGCCGGGCCGGCGCCGGCCCGGACTCCCCCTGGAACGACCGCGCCCGCCGGCTCCGGACCGCCCCGCGCCCGGGCGCCAACGCCTGGCGCACCTCCGGCTGGGCCGGATAGCAGCACCGGGCGCGCCCCGGGCGGGGCGGCGGGTGCCGGCGAAGCACCTGCCGCCCCGCCCGGCGGCACGCCCGGCGGACGTCCGGATTGCCCCGAAACCTGAGTACGGATACTCAGGCGTCCCGGCAGCCCCGCGGAGCACCCTGGAGGAGTGCTCTGGTCAGATCCCCGCGACGAGCCGTCCCCGGAAGCCCAGCGAATGCAGCGCAGGCTGCACCGGGCCGGCCACGTGCTCGCCGCCCTCACCCTGCTGATCGCCGTGCTGCTGATGCTCTGAACGCGACGCTCCGCTCGGCCGACCGGACCGCCCCTCTACGCTGGTGGGCATGACCGACCGCCGCACCCTCGTGCTCGCCTCCGCCTCCCCCGCCCGCCTCGGGCTGCTGCGCCAGGCGGGCCTCGACCCGCGCGTGGTGGTCAGCGGCGTCGACGAGGACGCCCTCACCGCCGCCACCCCCGCCGAGCTGGCCCTCGTCCTCGCCGAGGCCAAGGCCAAGGCCGTCGCCGCCACGCTCACCGAGGGCGAACTGGTGATCGGCTGCGACTCGGTGCTGGAGCTGGACGGCCTGGCGCTCGGCAAGCCCGCCGACGCCACCGAGGCGCTGGCCCGCTGGCAGTCGATGCGCGGCCGCGCCGGCGTGCTGCGCACCGGCCACTGCGTCATCGACACCGTCACCGGGCGACAGGCCTCCGCCACGGCCTCCACCACCGTCCGCTTCGGCACCCCCGACGACGCCGAGGTCGCCGCCTACATCGCCACCGGCGAACCACTGCACGTGGCCGGCGCGTTCACCCTGGACGGCCGCTCGGCGCCGTTCGTCGAGGGCATCGACGGCGACCCGGGCAACGTCATCGGCCTCTCGCTGCCGCTGCTGCGCGGCCTGCTCGCCGAACTGGACGTCCGGATCACCGACCTCTGGGTCTGACGTCGGCCGCCGGCCGGGGCGTCGGCGCCAGAAGGCCCGGGAAACCCGGGACGTCCGGCGACGCGCCGGCCCCGAGCAGCTCGGCGCCGTACTTCGAGCCCGGGCAGGGCTTCGGCTGCCTGACCGGGGAGGTCGCGGCGGCGGGCGCCCGCCCGGTAGCCGCGCCGAAGCGGGCCGGGCCGCTGAGCGGGACCACGGCGGCGACCGGCGGCGGGCCCGCCGCTCCGCCCGTGCCCGAACTGCTGCACCCGGCCGTCGTCAGTGCGCCAAAGACGAGTGCTATTAACGCCAACTTCCCCGTTGCTTGCCTCATCTGATGCACGCTAGAAGTGCGCTCCGGCACCGTCGACGGTCCGGACCGGGGCCACCGGCCTGCCCACCGCTAGGCTGACCGGCACCGTTCGAACGGGGAGGTGATGGGCGGATGACCGACAGTCTGCTCAACGTGCTGCTGGGGCTGGTCGCCAGCGCGCTCAGCGCCACGATCGGGTGGCTCGGCCAGAGCCTGCGCCGAAGACGGCGGCTGGAACGGACCAGGGCCTTCCTCGGCCTGCCGGCCGGCGGCGAGTGCCTGATCGTGGTCAACCGCAGCATCGGCACCGGCGCACACCCCCGCACCGTCACCCGACGCGACGCCTACGCGCTGATGGAGCTGGCCGCCCTGGTGAAGGAGTGCGGCTCGCAGGCCGACCTGGTCGCGCACGACGCCGCGCCGCGCAGCCTCGGCGCCAAGACCGAGCTCTGCTTCGGCGGCCCCGTCTCCAACGACCGGATGGCCGCCCACCTCGCCTGGGGCCTGCCCGGGGTGACGATATCCAGCGGCCCCGAAGCGGCCGACAACGTGATCACCGTCGGCGGCCGCTCCTACACCGCCGACTGGGAAGCCGGGGTCCACGTCCTGCTGGCCCGGCTGGCCACTCCCGGGGGTGGCCGCCCGGTCTTCCTGATCTCCGGCCAGACCGGGGTCGCCAACCAGGCCGGAGTCCGCCACCTCGTGGCGCACCACCGCCGGCTGGCCCGCCGCCACGGCGCGGACGGCACGTTCGCCCTCCTCCTGCGGGTGGTCAACCCCCAGGCGTACGGACCGGACGTGGTCGAGCAGGTCGCCGACGTGACCGCCCAGGCCCTGGAGCGCGCGCCCACTCCGGCCGCGCCCGCCCCGGCCGCCGGCGCCCCCGCTTCCGCCGCCCCCGCTTCCACCGCCCCGGCCGCCGGTGCCCCCGCCTCCACCGCCCCCGCCCCGGCGCCGACTCCCTGAGGAACGCCCGGGCGCGGCTCGCGAACCGCCGGAGTGTGGCCAAGCCCACCGCCCCGCCACGGCCCCGCCGGGACACTGCGTCACCGTCCGCAAGCACCGGACGCCCTCCGACCCACCTGCCGTCACCTGCAGAGACTTCCGCCGGGCCGCCCACCACCCGTCCGGACGCATCACCCTCCGTGTGGGATAGTTCACAACCTGGGGCTACTCGCCGGTACTGCCCAGGAATCCATAAACTCAACGAGGTTCAAGAAGGGAGCCACAGTGCGCAAGGTGCTCATCGCCAACCGCGGGGAAATCGCCGTCCGCGTCGCCCGTGCCTGCTCGGACGCCGGTATCGCCAGCGTCGCCGTCTACGCCGAGCCGGACCGGGATGCGCTGCACGTCCGCGCGGCCGACGAGGCTTACGCGCTGGGCGGCGACACCCCCGGCACCAGCTACCTGGACATCGCGAAGGTCCTCCAGGCCGCCGCCGACTCGGGTGCGGACGCCGTCCACCCCGGCTACGGCTTCCTGTCGGAGAACGCCGACTTCGCCCAGGCCGTCCTCGACGCGGGCCTCACCTGGATCGGCCCGCCGCCGCAGGCCATCCGCGATCTCGGGGACAAGGTCACCGCCCGGCACGTGGCGCAGCGCGCCGGTGCCCCGCTGGTGGCCGGCACGCCCGACCCGGTCGCGGGTGCGGACGAGGTCGTCGAGTTCGCCCGGGAACACGGCCTGCCGGTCGCCATCAAGGCGGCCTTCGGCGGCGGCGGCCGCGGCCTCAAGGTCGCCCGCACCCTGGAGGAGATCCCGGAGCTGTTCGAGTCCGCGGTCCGCGAGGCGGTCGCCGCCTTCGGGCGCGGCGAGTGCTTCGTCGAGCGCTACCTGGACAACCCCCGGCACGTCGAGACCCAGTGCCTGGCGGACAAGCACGGCAACGTCGTGGTCGTCTCCACCCGTGACTGCTCGCTGCAGCGCCGGCACCAGAAGCTCGTCGAGGAGGCGCCCGCGCCGTTCCTGACCCCCGAGCAGAACGCCGAGCTGTACCGGTCCTCGAAGGCCATCCTCAAGGAGGCCGGCTACCAGGGCGCCGGCACCTGCGAGTTCCTGGTCGCGCTGGACGGCACGATCTCCTTCCTGGAGGTCAACACCCGTCTGCAGGTCGAGCACCCGGTGACCGAGGAGGTCACCGGCATCGACCTGGTCCGGGAGATGTTCCGGATCGCCGACGGCGAGGAGCTCGGCTACGACGACCCGGAGGTCCGCGGTCACTCCTTCGAGTTCCGGATCAACGGCGAGGACCCGGGCCGCAACTTCCTCCCGGCGCCGGGCACCGTGACGCTGTTCGCCCCGCCGTCCGGCCCGGGCGTCCGGCTGGACTCGGGTGTCGAGACCGGTTCGGTCATCGGCCCGGCCTGGGACTCCCTGCTGGCCAAGCTGGTCGTCTCCGGCCGCGACCGCAAGCAGGCGCTGGAGCGGGCGCGGCGCGCGCTGGCGGAGTTCAAGGTCGAGGGCATGGCCACCGCCATCCCGTTCCACCAGGCTGTGGTCACCGACCCCGCGTTCGCCCCCGAGGTGCACGGCGGCGAGGGCCCGTTCCAGGTCTTCACCCGGTGGATCGAGACCGAGTTCGACAACACCATCCCCGCGTTCGCCGGTGCCGCCGGTGACGGCGAGGAGGCCGAGGGCCGGGAGACCGTGGTCGTCGAGGTCGGCGGCAAGCGGATCGAGGTCTCGCTGCCGTCCTCGCTGGGCGTCTCCACCGCCCCGGCGGCCGGTGCGGGGGCCGCGAAGGCCAAGCGCCGGGTGGGTGCCAAGAAGGCCGGCTCGGCCGTCAGCGGTGACACGCTGGCCTCTCCGATGCAGGGCACCATCGTCAAGGTCGCCGTCGAGGAGGGCCAGGTCGTCGCGGAGGGCGAGCTGATCGTCGTCCTGGAGGCGATGAAGATGGAGCAGCCGCTGAACGCCCACAAGGCGGGCACCGTCGTCGGCCTCAAGGCCGAGGTGGGTGCCAGCGTCTCCAGCGGCGCCGCGCTCTGCGAGATCAAGGACTGACGTCCACCCGTTGCGTCACCGGTCCGTACGCCCCCCAGGGTGTGCGGACCGGTGCCGTTTCCGGCGGCGGGTCACCGCCCGCGCGGCAGGCCCAGCTCGGCGAGTCTGGCCGGCAGCGGGCCGCCCGGACCGCCCGGTCCCCCGGGGCCGTGGGTGCCCGGGCGGCGCTGGCCGGGCAGCGGGGCGCCGCCCGGGGGCGGGGCCGCCCGGCGGGCCATCGGGCCCGGCTGGGTCTGGTGGACGGGACCGCTGCCGGTGCCGTGCACCGGGGCGTCACCGGTCGGCGGGGTGCCGAGCGGCGCGAGGTCGATCTGCACCCCGCAGTCGGCCAGCGCGTCCAGCTCCCGCGCGGTGGCGTCGTCGGCGGTCGCCTGCTCGTCGGTGACCAGCCGGGTGATGGTCTCGGTCGGGACGGTCTGGAACATGGTGTCCGCGCCGAGCTTGGTGTGGTCGGCGAGGACGATCACCTCGGCGGCCGACTGCACCAACGCCCGGTCCACGCTCGCGGAGAGCATGTTCGTGGTCGAAAGGCCTCGCTCGGCGGTCAGCCCGCTGCCCGAGATGAACGCCTTGGACACCCGCAACCCGTGCAGCGACTGTTCGGCGCCGCTGCCGACCAGGGCGTAGTTGGAGCCGCGCAGCGTACCGCCGGTCATCACCACCTCCACCCGGTTGGCGTGCGCCAGCGCCTGGGCGACCAGCAGCGAGTTGGTGACCACCGTCAGCCCGGGCACCCGGGCCAGCCGGCGGGCCAGCTCCTGGGTGGTGGTACCGGCGCCGACGACAACGGCGTCACCTTCCTCCACCAGGCCCGCTGCGAGATCGGCGATGGCGCTCTTCTCTGCGGCGGAGAGGTGGGTCTTCTGCGGGTAACCGGGTTCGCGGCTGAAGCCGCCGGGGAGCACCGCGCCGCCGTGCCGGCGGTCGAGGAGCCCTTCTGCCTCCAGTGCCCGTACGTCGCGGCGCACGGTCACTTCGGAGGTCTGGACGACGCGGGCCAGTTCCCGGAGCGAGACCGCTCCGTTGGCGCGCACCATTTCGAGGATCAACTGGCGACGTTCTGCTGCAAACACAGAACCGACGGTAACGTGCGTGACCGTCTGCTTTCAGGCGTTTGCTGCTAGTAGCGGGAATTGCTCACGCAAGAGCGGCGCGTGACCGTACAATACGCGCCGTCAGCAACCCGGAACTGCGCCCGCCGTCCGGGTGACGCCCCGGCCTGCGCGAAGGGCGGCCGCCGAACGGCGACCGCCCTCAACTGGGCCCCGGATGCTCAGGATTCGCCCGCGTCCCGCTTGCGGATGTGGAGCTGGCGGGCGGCCTCGGCGGTGGAGCCGGAGACCGACGGGTAGACGGTGAAGGCGCTGGCCACCTGTTCGACGGTCAGATTGGCGTCCACCGCGAGCGAGATCGGGTGGATCAGCTCGCTCGCCCGCGGGGCGACGACCACACCGCCGACCACGATCCCGGTGCCCGGGCGGCAGAACAGCTTCACGAAGCCGTCCCGGATGCCCTGCATCTTGGCCCGCGGGTTGCCGCGCAGCGGCAGCTTGACCTCGACCGCGTCCATCTTGCCGCACTCCACGTCGGCGGCGGTGTAGCCGACGGTGGCGATCTCCGGGTCGGTGAAGACGTTGGAGGCCACGGTCTTCAGGTTGAGCGGCTGCACCGCGTCGCCGAGCGCGTGGTACATCGCGATCCGGCCCTGCATGGCCGCCACCGAGGCGAGCATGAAGACGCCGGTGCAGTCCCCGGCCGCGTACACGCCCGGGGCGGAGGTGCGGGACACCCGGTCGACCTGGATCTGGCCCCAGTCGTTGAGCTTGACCCCGGCCTCCTCCAGGCCCATCTCCGCCGTGTTGGGGATCGAGCCGACGGCCATCAGGCAGTGCGTGCCCTCGATCACCGTGCCGTCGGAGAGGGTCACCTCCACCTTGTCGCCGATCCGCTTGGCGCTCTCGGCCCGCGAGCGGCTCATCACGTTCATGCCGCGACGGCGGAAGACCTCCTCCAGCACCTCGGCGGCGTCCGGGTCCTCGCCCGGCAGCACCCGGTCGCGCGAGGAGACCAGGGTGACGTTGGAACCGATCGCCTGGTACGCACCGGCGAACTCGGCGCCGGTGACGCCGGAACCGACCACGATCAGCTCGCGCGGCAGCTCCTCCAGGTCGTACACCTGGGTCCAGGTCAGGATCCGCTCGCCGTCCGGCTGGGCGTCCGGCAGCTCGCGCGGGTGCGCGCCGGTGGCGATCAGCACCGCGTCGGCGCGCAGCGACTGGACGCTGCCGTCGGGCGCGTCCACCAGCACCTCGCGGGAGCCGTCCACGGCCTGGCCCCCGGTACCGAGCCGGCCGCGGCCGCGCAGCACGGAGACGCCGGCCCGCGTGACGGACTGGGTGATGTCGTGGGACTGCGCGATCGCCAGGCGTTTCACCCGGCGGTTGACCTTGCCCAGGTCCACGCCGACCACCCGGGCCGGGCTGTCGATGTGCGGAGTGTCGTCCGCGACGATGATGCCGAGTTCCTCGTACGAGCTGTCGAAGGTGGTCATCACCTCCGCGGTCGCGATCAACGTCTTCGACGGCACGCAGTCCGTGAGCACCGCCGATCCGCCCAGGCCGTCGCGGTCGACGACGGTCACCTCCGCGCCGAGCTGGGCCGCCACCAGGGCCGCCTCGTATCCGCCGGGTCCGCCACCGATGATCACGATCCGAGTCACGTCCACCATTGTCCCGCACGCCGGGAGCGCTGCCACGCCGGGGTCGGGGCTTCTGCCCGATCGCCCGAGGAACGTAGTCTTCCCCCCATGCCCCTTTACGCCGCGTATGCCACCAACCTCGATGCCCGGCAGATGACCCGCCGCGCCCCGCACTCACCGCTGCGCACCACGGGGTGGCTGTCCGGCTGGCGGCTCACCTTCGGCGGCGAGCAGCTCGGCTGGGAAGGTTCGCTGGCCACGGTGGTGGAGGACGAGAAGGACCAGGTCTTCGTCTCGCTCTACGACGTCGCGCCGATGGACGAGGAGGGGCTCGACCGCTGGGAGGGCGTCCAGCTCGGCATCTACCGCAAGATCAAGCTGCGCGCGCAGACCCTGGACGGCGACGTGCCGGTCTGGACGTACGTGCTCAACGACTACGAGGGCGGCCTGCCCGCCGCCCGGTACCTGGGGCTGATCGCGGACGCGGCGGAGAGCGCCGGCGCCCCCGACGACTACGTCCTGGACCTGCGCCGCCGCCCCTGCTGACCGCTTCCGGGGGCGCGGCCCGGGCACCCGCCCGCCGGCCGCCTCCCCCCGCCCCCCCGGGGTGGCGGTCCCCCGCCGCCCGCACTACTCCTCCGGACCGCCCCCCGACCCCTTCGCGGGGCCCGCCCCACCGGCCCGCCGATCGGGCCCGCGGCCCGCTCCGCCCCGCGGCCCGCCCGCCCGTGACGCCCGCCGGGCCCGCGGCTCGCCACCGGGTTTGTGCCTTGCTCCGGGTCGCACCCCCCGCCAGGCGTCCCGGAGCTGTACGTTCACGCCATCCGGGTAACGATCCGGCACGTCGTACCAGGATTTTCTACGCGCGTAGCCGTTTCCCGTCTATCCTCGGTCGTGTGAACGCATCTCCTCAGTCGGTCGTCTCCGCCGACCCCTACGCCGCCGCTCAGGCCGCCGCCGAGCGCCTCCGCGAGCTGACCGGTGCCGAGCGCCACGACGTCGCCCTGGTGATGGGCTCCGGCTGGGTGCCGGCCGCCGAAGCCCTCGGCGAGACGGTCGCGGAGTTCCCGGTCACCGACCTGCCGGGCTTCCCCGCCCCCGCCGTGGCCGGCCACGCCGGCACGATCCGTTCGGTGAAGATCGGCGAGAAGCGCGCGCTGATCTTCCTCGGCCGCAACCACTACTACGAGGGCCACGGCGTCGCGACCGTCGTCCACGGCGTGCGCACCGCCGCCGCGGCCGGCTGCGGGATCATCGTGCTGACCAACGGCTGCGGCGGCCTGCGGCACGGCTGGGTCCCCGGCCAGCCGGTCCTGATCAGCGACCACATCAACCTGACCGCGGACTCCCCGATCGTCGGCGCCAACTTCGTCGACCTCACCGACCTCTACGCCAAGCGGCTGCGCGACCTGTGCCGCGAGGTCGACCCGACGCTCGACGAGGCCGTCTACGTCCAGTTCCGCGGCCCGCACTACGAGACCCCGGCCGAGGTGAACATGGCCCGGGTGATCGGCGGCGAGCTGGTCGGCATGTCGACCACCCTGGAGGCCATCGCCGCCCGCGAGGCCGGCGCCGAGGTGCTCGGCATCTCCCTGGTCACCAACCTGGCGGCCGGCATGACCGGCGAGCCGCTCAACCACGCCGAGGTGCTGGAGGCCGGCAAGGCCTCCGCCGAGCGGATGGGCGCGCTGCTGGCGAAGGTCCTCGACCGGATCTGAGCCGCTCCGGCCCGTACCGGACGCCCGCCCCACACCGGGCGTCCGGCGTACGCCGCCCGGGCGACGGGGTCCGCGAGCGACCGTGATCCGTTGATCGACCGATCCGCTGATCACGTCCGCCCGCGGGCCCCGTCCGCATGCGCCCCTCCCCCCGCACGTCCGGCAGAACCCCAGGCACGTCACGCGGAGCCCTCCGGCCACCCGGCCTCGCTCGCCCCTCCGGCCGTACCACCGACGCACTTCCCGATGGAGCTGCAGCCATGACGCAGGCAACCACCACCGACCTCCTCGCCCGGGCCCGGACCTGGCTGGCCGAGGACCCGGACCCGCAGACCCGCGAGGAGCTGTCCGCGCTGCTCGCCGACGCCGAGGACCCGGAGGCCGAGTCCCGGGCGAAGCTCGCCTGGTCCGATCTCGCCGACCGCTTCGCCGGCCGCCTCCAGTTCGGCACCGCCGGGCTGCGCGGCGAACTCGGCGCCGGCCCGATGCGGATGAACCGCGCCGTGGTCATCCGGGCCGCCGCCGGCCTGGTCGCCTACGTCAAGCAGCAGGGCCTCGGCGACCTCGTCGTCATCGGCTACGACGCCCGTCACAAGTCGTACGACTTCGCCCGCGACACCGCCGCCGTGGTGGTCGGAGCCGGCCTTCGCGCCGCGCTCTTCCCGCGCCCGCTGCCCACCCCGGTGCTCGCCTACGCCGTCCGCCACCTCGGCGCCGCCGCCGGCGTGACCGTCACCGCCAGCCACAACCCGCCGCAGGACAACGGCTACAAGGTCTACCTCGGCGACGGCTCGCAGATCGTCCCGCCCGCCGACGCCGGCATCGCCGCCGAGATCGACGCCATCGGCTCGCTCACCGACGTCCCGCTCGCCGGGAGCGGCTGGGAGACCGTCGACGAGTCCGTCGTCGAGGCCTACCTCGACCGGGCCGCCTCCATCGTCGACCCGCACGGCGCGCGGGACCTCGACGTCGTCTACACCCCGATGCACGGTGTCGGCCGCGACACCTTCGTCGCCGCCCTGCGCCGGGCCGGCTTCCCCGCGCCCACCGTGGTCGCCGAGCAGGCCGAGCCCGACCCCGACTTCCCGACCGTCGCGTTCCCCAACCCGGAGGAGCCGGGGGCGATGGACCTCGCCTTCCGCACCGCCTCCTCGGTCGGCCCCGACCTCGTCATCGCCAACGACCCGGACGCCGACCGCTGCGCGGTGGCCGTCCCGGCCAACGGCGGCGCCGGCAGCGGCACCAACGGCTGGCGGATGCTCCGCGGCGACGAGGTCGGCGCGCTGCTCGGTGCCGCACTGGTCGCCAAGCAGGCCGCCGGCACCTTCGCCACCACCATCGTCTCCTCCTCGCTGCTCGGCCGGATCGCCGAGGCCGCCGGGCTCGGTTACGCCGAGACCCTCACCGGCTTCAAGTGGATCTCCCGTGCCGAGGGCCTGCGCTACGGCTACGAGGAGGCGCTCGGCTACTGCGTCGACCCCGAGGGCGTCCGCGACAAGGACGGCATCACCGCCGCCCTGCTGGTCGCCGAACTGGCCGCCACCCTCAAGCGGTCCGGCCGCACCCTCACCGACCTGCTGGACGACCTGGCGCTGGAGCACGGCCTGCACGCCACCGACCAGCTCTCCGTCCGGGTCCAGGACCTCGCGCTGATCGCCGACGCCATGCGCCGCCTGCGCGAGCAGCCGCCCGCCGAGCTGGCCGGGCTGACCGTCACCCGCGCCGACGACCTCACCGAGGGCTCCGCCGACCTGCCGGCCACCGACGGCCTGCGCTACTACCTGGCCGGGGACGCCGTCCGCTCCGCCCGCATCGTGGTCCGGCCCTCCGGCACCGAACCCAAGCTCAAGTGCTACCTGGAGGTCGTCCTCCCGGTCGCCACCGCCGCGGACCTCGCCCCAGCCCGGGAGCGGGCCGCCGCCCTCCTCGCCGCCGTCAAGCGCGACCTGGCCGCCGCCGCCGGCATCGACGCCTGACCGACCGCACGCACGACCGAGCGCCTCCCGGCCCGTGCCGGGAGGCGATCGTCGTCCACACGCCGCGCCGGGCCGGGACGGCGCCGTCCCGGCGGTACGACGAAGGGCCCGCCGGATCGGCGGGCCCTCTCGGTCGGGGGGCGCGGTCAGACCGCGATGATGGTGATCAGGGCCACCAGCCCGGCCAGGGTCGGGGCGATGATCCACCAGCACCAGCGGACCTGCACCGGGCCGGCCGCGTCCGGACGGGAGGCGTTGCGCTCGGCCGTCTCCTGGAGGACGCCGACCACCTGGTCGGACCAGGCCCGGTTCGGGTCCGTCGAGCCCTGCACCGCCGCCCCGGACGACGCCTGGCCGAAGACCATCCCGAGCCGGGACGCGTGCTGCCGCCCGCCGTGCTCGCGCGCCCGGGCGGCCCGCTTGCGCTGCCGCAGCGACACCGGCACCGCCCACACCTGGAACTTCCGGCCGTCGGCGAGCAGCTCCACCGAGTACCCGGCCCGCAGCGCGTCCACGGCGGCCCACGGCGCGATGATCGTGCGCAGCGGGTTGCGCACCACCAGCCGCCGCTCGTTGGCCAGCACCGCCGGCCGCAGGGTGTACGCGATCACCGGGAGCACGAACACCGGCACGGCGGCCAGGGACACCCACGGCGTCTTGCCGCTCCCGTTGATCGCCGCGTCCCCGATGAGCCACGCCGCCACGGCCAACAACAGCACCCCGGAGATCACGCCGGGAACGGAGCGGTACACGCGGTCGGCGTACACGGGCTCCCCATCGGAGCCGGCCGAGCCCTGGTGGGGCTTGCCGTCGGATTCGGTCATGCCGACGATTCTGCCCCATGCCCCCCGCCGCCCACAGGGTCCGCGATCACGGTTCGGCCCCGGTCACTCCTCCCGGCGTCGGGTGGCCCCGCCGCAATCCGCCCCCGCGTCGGGCCGGGTGGGCGGTCAGATCTCGGTCCGGCATCGATAGGTCTCCGGTCTAGCGGTTGGCTACGCGCGTAGATATGCTGGTGTGGTGACTATGTCCACTCTTGCAGCCAATGCCCCCGGCGTTGCGGGCAGCGGTCTCCAGGACGTCGCGACGTCCGAGGCCTCGCTCCGTCGCTTCCTGCACGGCCTGCCCGGTGTCGACCAGGTCGGCCTGGAGGCGCGTGCCGCCACTCTCGGTACCCGCTCGATCAAGACCACGGCGAAGGCGTACGCCATCGACCTGGCCATGTCGATGATCGACCTGACCACGCTGGAGGGCGCGGACACGGTCGGCAAGGTGCGCGCGCTGTGCACCAAGGGCAGGAACCCCGACCCCACCGACCCGACCGCTCCCCGTGTCGCCGCCATCTGTGTCTATCCGGACATGGTCGCCACCGCGAAGGCCGCGCTGCAGGGCACCGACATCCAGGTCGCCTCCGTCGCGACCGCCTTCCCCGCCGGACGCGCCGCGCTCCCGGTCAAGCTCGCCGACACCGCCGACGCGGTGGCGGCCGGCGCCGACGAGATCGACATGGTGATCGACCGGGGCGCCTTCCTCTCCGGCCGGTACCTGGACGTCTTCAACGAGATCGTCGCCGTCAAGCAGGCGTGCGGGCGCGCCGACGGCAGCTCCGCCCACCTCAAGGTCATCTTCGAGACCGGCGAGCTGCAGACGTACGACAACGTGCGCCGCGTCTCGTGGCTGGCGATGCTGGCCGGTGCCGACTTCATCAAGACTTCGACCGGCAAGGTCGCCGTCAACGCGACCCCGCCGGTCACCCTGCTGATGCTGGAGGCGGTCCGCGACTTCCGCGCGCAGACCGGCGTCCAGGTCGGCGTGAAGCCCGCCGGCGGGATCAAGACCACCAAGGACGCGATGAAGTACCTGGTGATGGTCAACGAGACCCTCGGCGACGACTGGCTGACCCCGCACTGGTTCCGCTTCGGCGCCTCCAGCCTGCTCAACGACCTGCTGATGCAGCGGCAGAAGCTGACCACCGGACGGTACTCCGGTCCCGACTACGTGACGGTGGACTGAGAATCATGGCCAAGAACACCAAGAAGACCGCGGGGCCCGCGACCGGGCAGGCCGGACAGGCGGCGCAGGCCGCACCGGCCGGACAGGCGGCGCAGGCCGTCAAGCCGGCCGGCCTGTTCGGCTACGCCCCCGCCCCCGAGTCGCCCGCCGCGGCCGGCGACATCGCCACCTCGTACGGCCACTTCATCGGCGGCGAGTTCGTCGACTCCTCCGGCAGCGAGGCCCTGAAGACGGTCAACCCGGCCACCGAGCAGGTGCTCGCCGAGTTCGCGCGGGGCACCGCGGAGGACGTGGACCGCGCGGTCGCCGCCGCCCGCAGGGCCTTCACCGACTGGTCGGCGCTGCCGGGCAGCGAGCGCGCGAAGTACCTGTTCCGGATCGCCCGGATCATCCAGGAGCGCGGCCGCGAGCTGGCGGTGCTGGAGTCGATCGACAACGGCAAGCCGATCCGCGAGACCCGCGACTTCGACATCCCGACCGTCGCCGCCTGGTTCTTCTACTACGCGGGCTGGGCGGACAAGCTGGACTACGCCGGTTACGGCGCGAACCCGAAGCCGCTGGGCGTGGCCGGCCAGGTCATCCCGTGGAACTTCCCGCTGATGATGCTGGCGTGGAAGATCGCCCCGGCGCTGGCCACCGGCAACACGGTCGTCCTCAAGCCGGCCGAGACCACCCCGCTGACCGCGCTGCGCTTCGCCGAGATCTGCCGCCAGGCCGGTCTGCCGAAGGGCGTCGTCAACATCGTCACGGGTGACGGCACCACCGGCGCCGCGCTCACCGCGCACCCGGACGTCAACAAGGTCGCCTTCACCGGCTCCACCCCGGTCGGCCGGGCGATCGCCAAGCAGCTGGCCGGCAGCCGCAAGAAGCTGTCGCTGGAGCTGGGCGGCAAGGCCGCCAACATCGTCTTCGACGACGCGCCGATCGACCAGGCGGTCGAGGGCATCGTCAACGGCATCTTCTTCAACCAGGGGCACGTCTGCTGCGCGGGCTCGCGCCTGCTGGTCCAGGAGTCGATCCAGGACGAGCTGCTGGACGCGCTGAAGCGCCGGATGTCCACCCTGCGGGTCGGCGACCCGCTGGACAAGAACACCGACATCGGTGCCATCAACTCGGCCGCCCAGCTGGCGCGGATCACCGAGCTGACGGACGCCGGCGAGGCCGAGGGCGCGGACCGCTGGTCGCCGGAGTGCGAGCTGCCGGGCACCGGCTTCTGGTTCAAGCCGACCATCTTCACCGGCGTCAGCCAGGCCCACCGGATCGCCCAGGAGGAGATCTTCGGCCCGGTGCTGTCCGTGCTGACCTTCCGCACCCCCGCCGAGGCGGTCGAGAAGGCCAACAACACGCCGTTCGGCCTCTCCGCCGGCATCTGGACGGAGAAGGGCTCGCGGATCCTCTGGACCGCCGACCGGCTGAAGGCCGGCGTGGTCTGGGCCAACACCTTCAACAAGTTCGACCCGACCTCGCCGTTCGGCGGTTACAAGGAGTCGGGCTACGGCCGCGAGGGTGGCCGGCACGGTCTGGAGGCCTACCTCGATGTCTGAGACCACCATCGCGCGTCTTGACGTCCTCAAGACCTACAAGCTGTACGTCGGCGGGAAGTTCCCGCGCTCCGAGAGCGGGCGGGTGTACGAGGTGACCGACTCCAAGGGCGAGTGGCTCGCCAACGCCCCTCTCGGCACCCGCAAGGACGCCCGCGACGCCGTCCTGGCCGCCCGTGCGGCGGTCAAGGGCTGGGCCGGCACCACCGCGTACAACCGCGGCCAGGTGCTCTACCGGGTCGCCGAGATGCTGCAGGGCCGGCGCGAGCAGTTCGCGGCCGAGGTGGCGCTCTCCGAGGGCATCGGCCCGAAGAAGGCCGCCGCCCTGGTGGACGCGGCGATCGACCGGTGGGTCTGGTACGCGGGCTGGACCGACAAGGTCGCCCAGATCGCGGGCAGCGCCAACCCGGTCGCCGGGCCGTACTTCAACCTCTCCACCCCGGAGCCGACCGGCGTGGTCGGGATCGTCGCCCCGCAGGCCGGCTACGGGCACTCGCTGCTCGGCCTGGTCTCGGTGGTCGCCCCCGCCATCGCCACCGGCAACACCGTGGTGGTGGCGGTCGCGGCCGACGCCCCGCTGCCGGCCCTGTCGCTGGGCGAGGTGCTGGCCACCTCGGACGTGCCCGGCGGCGTGGTCAACCTGATCTCCGGCAGGACCTCGGACATCGCCCCGACCCTGGCCTCCCACCAGGACGTCAACGCGGTGGACCTCACCGGCGCGATCGCCGACGACGGTCCCGGCGCGGCGGCCTCGCTGGAGGCACTTGCCGCGGATACCCTGAAGAGGGTGATCCGCCCGGAGCTGGACCCGTTCGCCCAGGACTGGACCAATGCGCCCGGTACGGACCGGCTACTCTCGTTCCTGGAGACCAAGACGGTCTGGCACCCGATGGGGATCTGACCTCCCGGTCGGCCCCACGGTTACGTTGAGTAGCCACGAGTAACAACTCCACAGACTGGCCGTCCCCAGTGCCCTCACCCCCCCAGGGCCCGGACGGTCACAGGACGGACCCGCGCCTCTCCCCCCCTGGCGCGGGTCCGTCGGTTTTCCGGGCCGGGCGCGGCCCTTCCCGGCCCTCGCCCTCCCGGCTCGCCCCCCTTCCCGGCCCACCCCTCCGTCCGCGCGACTTTCGTCGCGGGACGTCGAGCCGTTCGGTGGTCCCCGCCCGGTCGCACCCCGGGCCACAATCGCCCGTACCGGAAACGATCAAGGGGGACGCTGCCGTGGGTGAATTCGTGGCGGAGATGATGGCGCTGTTCGCGGACGGGTTCCTCCGCAAGCTGTTCGTGGCCCGTGCCCGCCGCCGCCTCGCCGCCGGCCGCACCGCGAAGGTCCCCTGCTCGGCCCGCTCCGAACGTCCCGGCTGGCAGCCCGTCTACGTCAACGGCAAGCTCCGCATCACCCCCGGGGCCGCCGTCGTGACCTTCGGCCCGTCCGAGGGCGGTCGCACCGAACTGGCCGCCGGGGGCACCTTCCACGACCCCGAGCCCGGCACCTGGCACGACCAGGACTGGGCCGCCACCGCCTACCGCCCGCCCGGCGACGGCCACCCCGTCTACCTCCAGGTCGACAGCCGCTACCTGCCGCTGGTGCACGCCGCACTCACCGCGCCGGAGGTCCTCAAGACCGTCTGACCCGACGGATGCGGACAGTTCGGTCCGACCGGTTTCGGCATCCGGCCCGGATGCGTCAGACTGGTGTCCCGTGAGTGACTCCCCGCTGAACCCTGTGCCGATAGCCCGCGCCCGGGTGGTCCTGCTCTCCGGGCCCTCCGGTTCGGGGAAGTCCTCGCTCGCCGAGCGCAGCGCCCTGCCGGTGCTCCAGCTCGACGACTTCTACAAGGACGGCGACGACCCCACCCTCCCGCTGCTGCCCGACGGCGCGGTCGACTGGGACTCCCCGCTCTCCTGGCACCGCGAGCAGGCCGTCGCGGCCATCCGCGACCTGTACGGGACCGGCCGGGCCGAGGTGCCGGTGTACTCGATCCCGGACAACGGACGGATCGCCACCCGGGTACTGGACCTCGACGGGGCCGGTGCGTTCGTCGCCGAGGGCATCTTCGCCGCCGAGATCGTCGGCGAATGCGCCGCCGAGGGCCTGCTGGGTGACGCCCTCTGCCTGCGCAACGGTCCGCTCACCACCGCCTGGCGGCGGCTGCGCCGGGACGTGCGCGAGGGCCGGAAGTCGCTTCCGGTGCTGGTGCGGCGCGGCTGGCGGCTGATGCGCGCCGAGCGCACCATCATCGGCCGGCAGGTCGCGCTGGGCGCGCACCCCTGCGCCGGGCCGGAGGCCGAGCGCCGGATCCGCGTGGCGGCCTCCCAGGAGCTCTCCGCCGTCTGACGTCCGGACAGGGGCCGGGCCGGACCCGCTGCGGCCGCCCACGGCGGCCCGGAGCCCCGGACGGCCGGCTTCACGACTTCGCGGCCCGCCCGGCTCCACGTCACGGCCGGCCACCGCGCGGTCTGCCTCACGGCGCAGCCCGAGAACGGGAAGACGGAAACGGCGGGCCCGGTGCGTCTCCCCCGCACCGGGCCCGCCGCCTTCCCCGGACGGTCCCGGCCTCCCCCGGCGGCGCCGCTCCCCCGAGCCGGCGCCTCCGTGCCGTGTCCGTCCTGCTACCCGTCCCCCGACGGGAGTCATTCCCGGGGCCGCCCTCGGCGGCCCCTGCGACCGCCCTGGAGCGGCCCCCTGCGGCCCTTACGCGACCAGCTCGCCGAAGGCCCGGCCGGTGTCGCCCGAGGTGTTCAGCTGCTCGTCGTCGCGCAGCCGGCGCAGCGCGCGCCAGATGCTGCTCTTGACCGTGCCGACGCTGATGCCGAGCACGTCGGCGATCTCCGGGTCGGTCTTGCCCTCGTAGTAGCGGAGCACCAGCATGGTCCGCTGGTTCTCCGGCAGCTTGGCCAGCGCCTGCCAGAGCACGGCACGCAGCTCGGTGCCGCCCATCGCGTCGGTGTCGCCGACCGTCTCCGGCAGCTCCTCGGTCGGGTACTCGCTGACCTTGCGGCGCCGCCAGGCGGAGATGTGCAGGTTGGTCATGGTGCGGCGGAGGTAGCCCCCGACCGCCGCCTTGTCGGTGATCCGGCCCCAGGCCCGGTAGGTGCTGAAGAGCGCGCTCTGCAGCAGGTCCTCGGCCTCGTAGCGGTCACCTGTGAGGTGGTACGCGGTGGCGTACAGAGAGGCGCGACGCTCGCGCACGTACGCGGTGAACTCCGTGATGTGGTCCTCCGCGACGGCCGGGCGCTCCTCCCGCGCGCCGCCCTGTGCCACTTCGGTGGTGCGCGCCGCCGCGGGGTTCAGCCGCAGCAGCGTCGCACCGGCGGCCTCGCGGCCGGCCGACTCCCCCGAGTCGGCCTTCCGCAGGCCGGTCCCCCCGATGCCCCGGTTCCCCCCCGGGGCGTCCGTGCCCTCGACGCGGACGGGGAGGATCCCCCGCAGCGTGAGGGTGTTGCCGGAGTCGGCCGCGTTCCCCCGACGGCCGATCCCGTACATCTCCCCCGTCCTGCCGCCGCCGCTCACCCGGCGTGCGGCAGTACTTCCACCGGTGCTGTGTGCGCACCCCCGTACGATCACGGCACCGGAGGTCTCGTCGGTCCTGACCTCGAACCGGGTCCTGTGGGTGTTCGCTGACGAACGCGCGGTGCCGACAGCCGGGTTGGTCCGGGTCTGAAGCATGGCGTTCATCGTGCGCCCCCTTGTTCGGTACGAGCGGTTCCGTTGCCGCCTTCCAGCCGGCCAGTTGGCCCGCTGTCCTGCGGCGACATCGAAAATCTTGCCCGCCGGTTGTGATGACGCTGTCCGTCGACTGTCACAGGGCTGTCACAGGGCCGGGCCTTTTGTCGTGCTCGGCCTCCCGCCGTTGACGGACGCCGGTGGCTCGGGTTCCGGTTCCCGGTCGGGCGGTGGGGGACGGGGGCGGGTGACGGCAGGGGCGAGTGGGGGGTGATTCGCCGCTCCGGGTGAGCCAGAATGAGCCCGTGCCTTTCCTCCTTCTGATCGAGGACGACGACGCCATCCGGACCGGCCTCGAACTCGCCCTCACCCGCCAGGGCCACCGCGTGGCCACCGCCGCGTCCGGCGAGGACGGTCTGAGGCTCTTCAAGGAGCAGCGGCCGGACCTCATCGTGCTGGACGTGATGCTGCCCGGAATCGACGGCTTCGAGGTCTGCCGCCGGATCCGCCGGACCGACCAGCTGCCGATCATCCTGCTCACCGCCCGTTCCGACGACATCGATGTGGTGGTCGGCCTGGAATCGGGCGCGGACGACTACGTGGTCAAGCCGGTGCAGCCACGGGTGCTGGACGCCCGGATCCGGGCCGTGCTCCGGCGCGGCGAGCGGGAGAGCTCGGACTCCTCCGTCTACGGCACGGTGGTGATCGACCGGGCGGCGATGACGGTCACCAAGGACGGCGCGGACCTCCAGCTCACCCCGACCGAGCTGCGGCTGCTGCTGGAGCTCAGCCGGCGACCCGGGCAGGCGCTCTCCCGGCAGCAGTTGCTGCGTCTCGTCTGGGAGCACGACTACCTGGGCGACTCCCGGCTGGTGGACGCCTGCGTCCAGCGGCTGCGGGCCAAGGTGGAGGACGTGCCCTCGGCGCCGACGCTGATCCGCACGGTGCGCGGGGTCGGCTACCGGCTGGACCCACCGGCGTGACCGCCACCCCGACCAGCGCACCGATCGCCACTCCGACCGCCACTCCGACCGCCGCCCCCATCGGCGCCACCGCAGGTGCCTTCACCGGCACCCGCCCCGCCGGGCACTCCACCGGACACCCCACCGGCCCGGCGATATCCCGACCCCCGCACTGAACTTCCGCAACGACAGGCTCCCGTGACTGACCATCAGACGACGACCCGGCGGTTCTCCTCGGGCCCGTGGCGACGGCTGCGCTCCCTTCGGGTGCGGCTGATCGCGGTGTTCGCCGCGGTCGCCCTGCTCACCGCCGTCTCGGCCTCCGGCATCGCGTACTGGCTGAACCGGGACGCGGTGCTCAAGCGCGCCCAGGACACCGCGCTCAACGACTTCCGGGTCTCCCTCAGCCGCAACGTCTCGAACCTGCCGCTGAAGGCGACCTGTCACGACCTGATCGACCTCGCCGGCTACGTCGCCAGCTCCGGACTCACCTACGACGTGGTCGTCGTCGACCCCGCCCTGCCGGACTGCATCGCCTCCTCCGATCCGGCGCGGTACTCGCTCGCCAACGTCCCGACCCCGTTGCAGACCGCCGTCGCCAAGCCGCGCGAGATCACCGAGTCCAACCCGTACACGTACCACCTCTACTGGCAGCGGCAGAACCTCGACGGCCGGCCGTTCGTGATCGGCGGGACCAAGGTGGTGTCGACCGGTCCGACGGCGTACATGTTCAAGTCGCTGGAGAACGAGCGGGCCGACCTCAACACCCTCGGCTGGTCGCTGGCGATCGCCACCCTGCTGGCGCTGATCGGCTCGGCGCTGCTCGCGCAGGCCGCGTCGGCGACGGTGCTGCGGCCGGTCAAGCGGCTCGGCGACGCGGCCCGGCGGCTCGGCGAGGGCCACCTCGACACCCGCCTGGAGGTCGAGGGTTCGGACGAGCTCGCGGATCTGGCGCGCACGTTCAACCGGACGGCCGAGTCGCTGCACGAGCAGGTCGAGGAGCTGAGCGCGCGCGAGGCGCAGAGCCGGCGGTTCGTCGCCGACATGTCGCACGAACTGCGCACCCCGCTGACCGCGATGACCGCCGTGACGGACATCCTGGAGGACGAGGCGGAGTCGCTCGACCCGATGATCGAGCCGGCCGTCCGGCTGGTGGTCAGCGAGACCCGGCGGCTGTCCGACCTGGTGGAGAACCTGATGGAGGTGACCCGCTTCGACGCCGGCACGGCCAAGCTGGTCGCCGACGAGGTGGACATCGCCGACCTGATCATGTCCTGCATCGACGGCCGGGCCTGGTACGACGCGGTCGAGCTGGACGCCCCGCGCGGGGTCCGGGCCGTGGTCGACCCGCGCCGGCTGGACGTGGTGTTCGCCAACCTGATCGGCAACGCGCTCAAGCACGGCGGCTCGCCGGTGCGGGTGCGGGTGCGGGAGACCCCGGACTCGGTGGTCGTCGAGGTGTCCGACAGCGGCCCCGGCATCCCCGAGGACGTGCTGCCGCACGTGTTCGACCGGTTCTACAAGGCCGACAAGGGGCGGGCGCGGTCGGAGGGCAGCGGTCTCGGCCTCTCCATCGCGATGGCCAACGCGCAGATCCACGGGGGGACGATCACGGCCGCCAACGGGGAGGTGGGTGCGGTGTTCACGCTGACGCTGCCGGTGTCGCCGCCACCCCCGCCGCCGGCCGACGCCCCCGAGGAGAGTGCCCCGTGAGACGTCCCTTCGACCGGCGGTCCTTCGGTGCCGCCGCCCTGCTGGGCCTGGCCGTACTGGCGGCGGGCTGCGGCATCCGCCCCACCGCCGTCCCGGTGGACGCGGGGGCACCGGCCAGCCGGACCGCCTGCCCCACGGTCGCGCAGATACCCACGGCGCCCGGCACGCCGTCGTCCGCCGCCGTCCCCCCTGCGGCGGTGACGCCGACGCGGTCCCCCGAGCCGGGGAAGGTGTCGGCCCCGGCGCGCGCGGGGGTGGCCTCGCCGTCGCCGGTGGTGGTGACGCCGTCCACACCCCCGGCCGACAACGCGTTCAGCGCGGTGCCGTCGACCTCGCCGTCGACCGCGGCACCCTGCCGCTGAGGGGCGCCCGGCGGGCCTGCGGGTCCACCGGGCATCCCCTCGGCCGCCCCCACCCCTTCCCGCGCGCCCCTTGCCGCCTCTCGCGCCCCGGAGCGGCTCCGGGTTCGCTCCGGCGCGCGGCTCCGGCGCGCCGTCCCGGACCTGCTCCGGCGTGCAGCACAAAGTTCGCACCGGCCGTGGAACCGTCGCGCCGTCGGCCCACGTCCTTCCTCCCGTGCAGCGAGATGGCACCAGGACACGCGCAGAGCGTGCCGGCGTGCGGACCGAGACCGGGCGGCCGACAGCCGCCCACACCGGGCGTGCGACGGCCGTCCACCACCCACTCCGGGTGGTGGGCCTCCTCGGCCTCACCCTCCATCTGGTCCTGGTCGGCTGGCTGGTGCTGCGCCCGCTGCCGGTGGCCTGGGTGTACGACGCCAACCTGACGCCGCTGGCCTCCCTGCACTCCTCCAGCCTGGGACAGGTCCTCGGCGAACTGCTCCTGCCCGCCCCGCTCGGCCTCCTGCTGCCGCTCGCCGGAGGTCGTCTCCGGGCGCCCTGGCTGCTGTCCTTCCTCCGCACCACCGGCGCCTCGGCCCTGCTGGCCACCGCCCTGGAGTTCCTCTCCTCCTGGGCCCCGGGCCACGTCCTCAACGTGGACCACATCCTGCTCGCGGTCGTCGGCGTCGGCATCACCCACCTCGCCCTGGTCCCCGCCGGACGCTCCCTCCTCCTCCGCCGCGCGACGGCCCCCCGGGCCACGGCACCGAGGTCCACGGCGTCACGGGCCACGGCGTCACGGCCCACGGTGTCCGCCCGGGTTCAGGCCCCGGCAGCCGCACCCACCGCCGCGCCCACCTCTGCGCCCGCCGTCTACGCGGAGCCCGTCGCGGGCCGCGGTCACTGAAGCCCGACGCCGCCCGCCGGGCACCCCGCGAACTGCGTCTCCTCCGACAAGACACCCTCCTCGGCAGTCGGTCCGACCCCGGTCCGCCCCACCCCGGTCCGCCCCGGTCCGCCCGAGCTCAGTCCGCCCTGCGGACCCGGCCGCCGACCTCGATCAGGCCGCCGTCGCGGATCCCGGTGACGATCTGCGAACCGCACCCCTGGGTGATCGTCAGATCACGGCCCAGCTCGGCGGTGAGGAGGAGGGCGGCGGCGCCGGTGGCCTCGTCCTCGTCGATGCCGTCGTCCCGGCCGGGGAAGGCGCGGGCGCGGACGGTACCGGCCGCCTCGTCCACCCAGGCCCAGGCGTAGATCCACTCACCCGGCGGCGGCACCGCCAACCCGTCCACCTCGGCCGGTGAGCCGTGGCGCCGGAGCGTGCGCGGCGGCGCCCAGGCGGCGGGCGCCGCGATCCGGGTGAACGCGCCGTCGTGCCGGACGTCGACCGCGCCGGCCCGGGTGACCAGCCGGTCCACGCCGAGCAGCCAGGCGGCGCCGACGCACGGGTGCCCGGCGAAGGGCAGGCGGAGGGTGGGCGTGTAGATGTCGACGGCGCCGCGCTCCGGGTCGTCGACGAACACCGTCTCGCTGAAGCCGAGCTCGCGGGCGAACGCCTGCCGGTCGGCCTCGGCGGGAAGGGCCGCCCCGTCGCGGACGACGCCGAGCAGGTTGCCGTACCCGCCGTCCGGTCCGCAGAACACGTGCAGCACTTCGTGGTCGGTCATCTGCTCACCCTCGTCCGATCGGACCCCGCTCCGGAGCCGAATTCGTTATCGAAATACCGCCTGAATTACCTTCCGAAATATTTAATTTTGTGATATACTGTCAAAATCTATCGGTAATGTCCGCTTTCATGGTGAACAACGGACAACCGAGCCGGACGGCTCTCATGGCGGCTGCGGCACGCGCGGCGCATCTCCTCGTCGACGACGCCCCCGCAATCCTCTCCGACACCGTGGCCCACACGTTTCTCGCTGAGCACGCCGACGAACTCCTCGGCTATCACCGGTCCTACGGCAGCCACCCCGTCCTGGCCGGCGCACGGACCACGGCCGTCACCCGCAGCCGCTACACCGAGGACCGGCTCGCCGGGCTCGTCGCCCTCGGGATCGACCAGTACGTGATCCTCGGCGCCGGGCTCGACTCCTTCGCCTACCGGTCCGAACTCGCAGGCCGGGTCGGGGTGTTCGAGGTCGACCGCCCTGCGGCCCAGGAGTGGAAGCGGGAGCTGCTGCTCGCGACGGGGACGCCGGTGCCGCCCTCCACCGTCCTCGTCCCGGTGGACTTCGAGCAGATGTCCGCCCGGTCACTGACCGACGGGCTCGTCCGGTCCGGCTTCGACCTCGACCGGCCCGCACTGGTCGGCTGGCTCGGGGTCACGATGTACCTCACCCGGGAGGCGATCGGCCGGACCCTGGACGCCGTCGGCGGCTTCGCCCCCGGCACCGAACTCGTGGTGGAACACCTCCTGCCGCCCGAACAGCGCGACGAGACGGGTGCGGCGT
Organism: Streptomyces sp. BE303; assembly: GCF_036290945.1. Taxonomy (NCBI): domain Bacteria; kingdom Bacillati; phylum Actinomycetota; class Actinomycetes; order Kitasatosporales; family Streptomycetaceae; genus Streptomyces; species Streptomyces sp. BE303. The sequence continues at coordinate 7,625 of NZ_JAQYWZ010000801.1, read as the reverse complement.
ACGCGGAGGCGGTGATGGCCGCGACCGCCGAGCAGGGCGAGCCCTGGCGGACCTTCCTCGGCGTCGAGCAGATGGACCGCCTGTTGTGCGCGCACGGGCTCCGCCCGGTCGAGTACGTCCGGCAGCACGAGACGGTCGGCCCGGCGGAGTGGGAACGCACCGACGCGCTCCGCCCCTTCGAGCTGTCCGTACTCGCCCGCGCGACCGTCCCCGCCCGGTAGGCCCCGGCAGGTCCCGCGTAGGTCCCGCTAGGTCCCGGCAGTGCTCGAAGCGGGCGCGCCGGACGTACCGGACGCGCCCGCCGTGCTCAGCCCCCCGTCGGCCCGCCGGGGCCGGGCCTGCCGACCGGACCGGCCGGGCCGGGCGGACCCGCCGGACCGGCCGCCGGGCCCGCCGCCGGGCGGGACGGCCTGGCCGCCGGGCGGAGCTGCTGGCGGCGGTGGGCCACGAGCAGCGTGCCGATGCCCATCGCTATCGCGGTGCCCCCGGTGATCGCCATCGGTGCGTTGAAGGAGTCGCCGCCCGTCGTCGCCAGGTCGGCGGGCGGCAGCGGGGCCGCCGCCACGGTCACGGTGACGGCCGGGGCCGGTGCGGCGGGCGCGGTCGGCGTGGCGTCGGCCGCCTGCACGACCGGCGCGCTGGTCGACGGCGCCGGAGACGTGACCGCCGCGAGGCCGACCGCGGGCGCGGTGGCGGCGGGCGGGCCCGCCGGGGCGACGGACGGCGCGGTCGGCTCGGCGACCGGGGCGGTGCCCACCGTGCTGGGCGCCGCCTGCGGGGCCTGCGGCGTGGACGGCGCGGCGCCGGCCACCGTGATGTCGACCGCCGAGCTGGTGGCCGTCGCCCCGGACCCGTTCCCGCCGCCCTGGGGGAGGCTGAGACCGGTGAACACCAGCGACAGCACGCCGGCCGGCACGTCCTGCGCGAACGCCAGCCGGACGTTGACCGTCCGGGACTCGCCGTCGCGCAGCCGGACGAGGCCGCTGTCCTTGTCCCCGGTGCGCAGGGTGAGCGTGAGCCGCCCCGCCGCGGACGAGCCCTGGTCGACCGCCGGGAGCCACTCGCCCTCGGCCGTCTGGAACTCCAGCCGGGTCCCCTCGGCGGTGGGCAGGGCCCGCCCCCGGAAGGTCAGCTCGGGCAGGAAGGCGATCTCCTTGCCGCTGCGGTTGGTGAGCGACAGGCGGAACGGCTTCGCCTCGCCGCCCGCGGTGAAGGAGACCGGCACCGCGTCCAGGGCGAGGAACGGCACACCGGGCGCGGGGGCGGGCGTGGGGGTCGCGCTGCCGCCCGCCGCCGTGGTGACGAACTCGGAGAACGGGCTGCTCGCGCTGGAGATCCGGTTCTCCGGCGGCAGCGTCGGGTCCGAGACGACGGCGTTCAGCGCGGCGGTCGCCCGACCGGCGGGAGCGTCGGCGGTGACGGCGAGACGCAGCCGGTACGTCGCCGAGCCCCCGGCGGGCAGGCTCAGCCGGGAGTTGAAGGCGTCGAGCGTCCAGGTCGCCCCGACGGCGGCCCCCGGGTTGGGCGTGGCGGGCTTCCACTGCGCTCCGCCGGGCGGCTGGAACTCCAGCCGGAGCTGGGTCTCGCGGATCCCCGAGTCGCCGTTCGCGACGGTGAACCCGGTGGTGACGTCGACGGCGTGGTCGGCGGAGTTGCGGAGCGTGGCGGTGAACTCCGCCGCGAGCCCGCCCGCGGTGAAGCCGCGGGGGAAGCCGTCGAGGGTGACCGTGACGGGGCTGCGCTGTTCCTGGACGCCGGGGCCCGGGACGCCCTGTCCCTGGGCGCTGCGGACCGTGTCGGCCTTGGCGGGGCGCGGAAGTGCGGAAGCGGCGGGCGCGGCGGCGAGGGCGGCACCCGAGACCAGGGTCGCCGCGGCGGCCAGGGCGAGGGATCTGCGGTGCTGAGTACGCAAGGGGACCTCATGGGAGGAAGGCGGGCGAACCCGACGGAACCCGGCAGCAGGCGGTTCGCCGAGGTGGGAGGCCGCACCGGGACTCTCACCCGGGTCGCTGCTTCGCCCCCCAACCACCAGCGACGGCCGCATCATATCCGAACGCACTGACGCTTCCTGAGCGGTTTTCAAGGGGTGAACGGCGGGTTCGCCGGGTGGATTCGGCGATGACACCGTGGCGAAATCGTGAGGACGACTGTCGGTGGACTCCAGTACTGTGCGCACTCGTCCCCATCAGCCGCTCTTCCTCACTCACCCACAGGAACCTCCCTTGAATTTCGACTTCGACGCCGAGCCCCTCTTCTCCTGGTACGTCGTGCTGCTGGCCGTCAGCGGCATCGCCATGGTGGTCCTCGGCGCCATCAACCTCGGCGGGGTGAAGCTCGGCTGGCGCATCCTCAACATCGTCGCCGGCATAGCCTTCGTCGGGTACGCGTACTACCTCGGGTTCGTCTTCGAGGGCGGCGAGTACCGGATCTTCTTCCAGGCCTTCATCCTGCCGGTGGTGCTGATCGCCAATTCGGTGAAGGCGCTGGCCGAGCGCTCCAACGCGACCGCCCCGCAGCCGGTGCCGGTGCCGAACGCCCCGCAGTACAACCCGACCGCGCGTCAGCACCAGGCCGCTCCGTACCCGCCGGCCGCTCCGTACCAGCAGCCCCACCAGCAGGCCGCCCCGCAGCACCAGGCCCAGCCGTACCAGCCCGCCGCCCCCTACCAGCAGGCCGCCCCGTACCAGCCGGCCCAGCCGCAGGGCCCGCAGCAGGGCTGACCCACCCGGCCCACCGCCGTCCGCCGGGCCGCGCCGTTCGGCGCCCGGCGGGCGGCGCGGCATTCCGGTGGTCGCCCCGCCCGCCCCGCCCTACCATCCGCCCATGACCAGCACCCGCGCGCCCGAGGCCACCACCCCCGCCATCACCCTCGTCCCGCTCGACGTGGACGACGCCGAGTTGCTGTACTCCTGGCGCTCCGACCCCGTGGCGGCGCACGAACTCGGCCACTGGCCGCGCCCCTTGTCGGCCGTCCGCGAACGGATCGAGCAGGACATCGAGGACTCCGACCACGACGGCTTCCTCGTCGTGCTCCCGGACGGCACCCCGGTCGGCTCCGCCGTCCTGGCCGACCAGGACATGGTGGACGGCCTGGCCTGCGTCCGCTTCCTCGTCGCTCCCGAGCAACGGGGCCACGGTTACGGTGCCGCCGCCCTCGACGCCCTGGTCGACCTCGCCTTCGGCGAACTCCCGCTGCACCGCCTCGAAGCGATTCCCCACACCACCAACGCCCCGGGGCTCGCGACCCTCGCCCGCGCCGGCTTCGTCCAGGAGGGCGTCCGCCGCTCCGCCTGCTTCCACCGGGGGCGGCGCCACGACATCGCCATGCTCGCCCTCCTCCGCCCGGACTGGGAGGACCGGGACCGGCCCCGGTCCTGGGAGCGCTGAACTTCCCCCGCAACGGCCGGAAGCCCCCGCGACAAACGCCCCGGCACACGATGCAATGGCACCCGGGACACAGCCGTGCCGGGGAGGGCGCATCGGATGTCGGGCGAGAACCAGCGGACCAACCGCACGCTGCCGGGATTCGAGAGGTGGATGCTCGTCACCGTCCTCGCCTCCTTCCTGCTGTTCGTCGGACTCCACCTGAGGGGAACGGTGGAGCCGCTCACCGACTGGCGCTCCCTCGCGGCCGGGGCCCTGTTCCTGGCCATCGGCACCACGATGTCGTACGCCTCGGACCGGAAGGTCGGCATCGCCGTGGTCATCGGAATCGTCAACGGGTACGCGGCAGCGGGCATCGTCCATCAGTTCCTGTAAGGGTGGGAGCGCGACGGTCGGTGACGGCGGAGGAGTTGGTCGGACAGTGCTGACAGGAGCGCCGGTGACGCCGGAGGCGGTGACGCACGACCTGGTGATCGTCGGTGGTGGCCCGGCGGGCTGCGCGGCGGCGGTGATGGCGGCGAGCGTGGGGCTGCGGTCGGTGCTGATCGAGCGGCACGAGCCGGCGCACTCGCTCCGCCGGGTGCCGGCGGTGGAGAACGTCCTCGGCTTCGCGACCGGCGGGGCGTTCGCGGACGCCGTCGCGGCGGACGTTCGGCGGGTGCACGAGCTGTGCGAGGTCCGCACGGGCTACGCGGCGGAGGAGTTGCAGGCGGACGACGGCGGGGTCACCGTGCGCCTGGCCTCGGGCACTTCGGTCCGCGCGCGGTACGCGGTGGTCGCGACCGGCGTCCGGGCGGCGCTCCCGGAGGAGGCGGAGTGGATCACCTCCGACGCCGGCCCGATCCCTCCGGTGTGGGAGGCGGACGCCGTCTCCCTCTCCGGTCGCCCCGCCCTCGTCCTCGGTGCCGACCGCCCCCTCGGCACGCTGCTGCGCGCCCACCCGGACGTCCCGCTCCGCCTGGTGGTGCCGCACCCGCCGGCGGACGCCTACAAGGCCGACGAGGTGCGCGGGGAGGGCCGGGTGACCCTGCGGGAGGTCGCTTCGCTCGACCTCCGCCGGACGGTCGACGGCCGTTTCACGGCAGACGAGTTGGGCGCCTTCGACGCCGACGCGGTCTTCGTGAACCTCGGCTGCCGCCCGGCCGCCGTGCCCGGAGCGTTGGTACGGGGCGAGGACGGCTACTGCCCGCCCGAACGGCAGCACCCCCGCGTCCTCACCGCCGGGGACCTCCGGTCAGCGCGGGGCCAGCGCATCATGACCGCCACCGGCTCGGGTGCGGAGTCCGCCCTGAACGTCTACTACGCGCTGAGGCTCAGCAGTTGAGCTGAGGACCAGCACCCCGCAACGTCCGAGTCCGCCGGTCGGCGGACATCGGCGGCGGCGGTGGCTGCGCAGGAAGTCGGATCGGCCGACTTCCTGCGCAGAGAGCGAGGACCGTGACGTTCGACCTCAGGCGAGTTCGGCCCACGTGCCCATCGTGGCTTCCAGCGTCCAGATACGGACGTCGGCCTGCACCCGGGATGCGTACAGGTCCCGCTCGGCGACGATGCTCAGATCGCCGGTGCCGAGCTGTTGACGAACCGCATGATCCGCCAGATCCATGCCGGTGGTCCCGCCCCCGCATAGCAGGCTGAGAAAGGCGCCGTCCCAGGTCCGCTCGTGCAGCTTCCAAGGGGCCTCGCCGGACGCTGTCTTGCGCAGCATGCTCATGAAACTGGTGGCGCAGGCGCGACGGGCCGTCCCGTCCTTGATCTGGAAGACGTGGTTACCGGTCTCGATCACCGTCGCGGTCGGCAGGACGAAGCGCACCCTGGCCTTCAGCCGGACATTCATCTGCGCCAGGATCTCGGCGCGATGGCCGTTCATGTGAGGCACGTCGAGGATCTCGACAAGGATCGAGGTGTCGAGGAAGTCGACGACAGGCAGTTGGAGCCCTGACCTGCGCTGGTTGCTCACGGGCTCACAGGCTCCTCAGGAAGTCCTCGACGCTGGTCATGCCGTCCCGGGGACGGATCGCTTCCGGCAGTCGGCCCTTGGTGATTGCATCGCCCAGGTCTCCGGCCGCCAACAGATCGACATAGCCCGGCAGATCCGTGAGGCGAGTCAGAATACTCTCCCCGGACTCCTGGTCACGGCTGCACACGACCACACCTGAGTGATCCTGCGCGGCAAGGGAATTGAGGAGTGCCGGGCTGTGGGTGGTGAAGAGAACATCGGCGCTTCGCCGCACCGATTCCTCCTTCATCAGCCGTAGTACGCGCGCGGCCTGCGTGGGGTAGAGGCCGTTCTCGATCTCCTCGATCACCAGATGCCGCTGGGCCTGCGCAGGCTCCTCGCCATCGCAGGAGACGGGAGCGCTGAGCAGCGCGGTGCCGAACGCCAGGAACCGCAGCATGCCGTCACTGAGGAGTCGCGCCGGAACATCGTGCTCCTCGCCGTGATAGCCGGACTCGCGCAGCACCAGTTGGACATCGCCGATCCGTGTGTCGACGCTGCTGATGCCCATCACCGGGTACTCGGGCATACCCGCCACGAGTTCCGTGAGCCGTCCGAAGGCTTGGAGATCGGTCTCGGCCAGGTTCTCCACCACTGCGCTGAGGTTGTTGGCACTTCGTCTGAGCTCAGTGTCACGCCTGTTGACGTACTGCCGCATGAGGTGTGGAACCGGATCCAGTAGGAACACTTCCCGCAGGACGGAAAGAACGTCCTGCGCAGCGCGGTGTACCAGCTTGGTCGCTTCCGTCGTCGCAGGCAGCCTCACCGGGACCTGACTCGTCAGCAAGCGGTCGGCGGCGAAGGGGATCCCCGGATCAGCACCTCGCAGTCCGTTGAAGTAGCGGACTTTCAGGTCGCTGCGGCGCGGGTCCGGAGGGCTACTGGCCAGCAGCGAACGGCCGGCGGCGAGTCGGCGGCTGCCGTAGCGCACTCCCTCCACAGCCGTCAGCTGCTCGCTCAGGATCCGCACCTCGGGGTGCACAGCGATCTCCACATCGAGATCGAAGACCGCCTCACCGGATCGCACGCGGCAACCGAGCGCGAAGCTCTCCGCCCCGAGCGGCGCGCACCCCTCGGCGCCACCGCGGATCGGTTCCTCACCGCCGCTCCGTGGCCCGTCCAGGGCGTCATGCACCGGCTCGCCCAGAGCAAGACGGGACAGCACCACCAGCCCGTCCAGCGCGTTGGACTTCCCGCTGCCGTTGCGGCCGATCAGTACCGTGAGGTCGCGGAGGGGCAGGCACTGGCCGGTGAAGCTCTTGAAGGAGGTCAGGCGTACCTCCTCCAGACGGGGAGTCTCCACCGGGCACCTCTCTCTCGCTCGCTCCGACCTGGAACTGTCGTCACCCCAGCTAAGCAGTAGCGATTACAGGCCGTCCAACGGTGAGCGGTGGCGCCACGGGAACAGTCGCTCGTACGCACCACCACGACGAAAGCGCTGTTCACTGCCGCGTGCACCGGGGCGGAGGGTGCGGACGGCGAAGTGGAAGGCGGTGGCCGCGAGGACGGTGGAGAGGACGAAGAGGGAGGCGACGCCGACGCGGAAGAGGACGTGCGGCACGTCGAGGACGTGGGAGAGGACGAGGTAGCCGGCGGTCCCGGTGAGGACGGCGCCGAGGGCGGGGGCGGAGAAGTGGTGGAAGGCGAGGCGCTTGGGGAGGGCGGAGAGGAGGGAGCCGGTCGGTATGGAGATGAAGGTGCCGACGAGGAGGCCGACCATGGCGCCGAGGGGTACGGAGGTGGAGCGGAAGGCGATGAGGGCGACGAGGGCGCCCCAGAGGGTCCCGCCGATGACGCCGACCTGGGTGGTGCGGACGATGAGTCGGATACGCCAGGTGTCGGCGTTCATCAGTGAGATCCTCCGGGGCGGGGAGAAGCGCGGTTCAGATGAGGTGGTCGAACTCGCCGGCCTTGGCCGCGAGGAGGAAGGCGCGGAGCCTCACCACGTCGGTAGCGATGACGGCATCCGAGTCATCTGATTCGCGGAGGTGGCGGACGTCTCCGCTGCCGTAGGCAAGCTCGACGCACGTGCTTCCGCCATCAGCATCGCTGAAGCTGGATTTCTGCCAATCGATCCGGTTCACATACACCCCCGACATTGGTGTCAGCTTGTGATTTATCCGGTGCGGCGGGGTTTGGTGCCGACCTTGTGATGAGCCGGTCGGCGGTAGGGCTCGCCGGTGGCCAGGAGCAGGCCCACGTCGTAGCGGTTCGCGGGGCGGCGGTTCTTGGAGCCGGGCGGGCG
>NZ_JAQYWZ010000800.1:0-5146 GCF_036290945.1 Streptomyces sp. BE303 | reverse complement strand
GGAGCTGAGGGCAGCCTGATCCGGGTGATGCCGGGGAGGGCGGGAGCGGCCCTGACAAAGCCGGGACGTGCCAGTACTGCCAGATGGTGCGGGTTCGGCAAGCGGGATGGAGAGGAGTACGCGAGGAACCGGCGTCTTTACCTGCGTTCCGCGTAATTCGGGGGTCCTGGAGTCCCTGCCGGGTTGAAGGTGCAGGTCAGCTGGGTGGAGGCTGGTGACGCGCTCGGATTCACCTAGAGACGCGATTTTGCGTATTCGCCTGCGCTGACCTGGAGTTGGTCCGTATGGTCTGGAGTCGTGTACGTGAAGACGACGAAGCGGGAGAACAAGTCCGGCACGGTCCGGTACCTGCACCTGGCCCACAACGAGTGGGATCCGGTGAAGGGCCGGGCGGTCCCGAAGGTCCTGTTCACGTTCGGCCGTGAGGACGACCTCGACCGGGACGCGGTGAAGCGCCTGGTCGCGTCTCTATCGAGGCTGCTGGAGCCGGGTGAGGCACTGGCGTCGACGGCAGCGGGTGACCTGGAGTTCGTCTCGTCGGTCTCGTTCGGCGGCACCTACGTCCTCGATCATCTCTGGCGGCGGCTGAGGATCGACAGGATCGTCGGGCAGGTCGGGCAGCCCAAACGGGGCCGGCGCCGGGACATGTCAGTGACCGAGCGGGTGCTGTTCTCCCTGGTCGCGAACCGGGCTCTGGCGCCGTCGTCGAAGCTGGCCGCTGCGGACTGGGTCACGCACGATGTGCATGTCCAAGGCCTGCCGGCCACCGACGACGACGCCTGCTACCGGGCGATGGACTGGCTCCACGAGGTGACCGACGACCTGGAAAAGCGGGTGTTCGACGAGGTCGCGAACCTCCTCAACCTCGAGGTCGACCTGCTGTTCTTCGACACCACCAGCACCTACTTCGAGCTGGAGGAGGCCGACGAACCCGCCGCCCGCGACGACAGGGGCCGCCTCCTGACGGACGACCCCCCAGCCGCCGAAGAGGACGGCGAGCCCGCCGATCAGGCCGGCTTCCGCACCTTCGGCAAGTCGAAGGACTCCCGCGACGACCTGCCGCAGATCGTGATCGGGATGGCCGTCACGAGGGACGGGATCCCGGTCCGTGTCTGGTCCTGGCCCGGCAACACCGGTGACCAGAAGCTGATCCGGCAGGTCAAGGACGACATGCGGGACTGGACCCTGAGCAAGATCGTGTGGGTCACCGACCGGGGATTCTCCAGCGAACGCAACCGCCGCTACCTCCGCCAGGGCGACCACGCCTACATCGTCGGCGAGAAACTCCGCTCCGGCAGCCCGGAGGTTAAGGCCGCTCTGTCCCGCCAGGGCCGCTACAGCGAGATCGCCGGGAACATGCGGGTCAAGGAGGTGCGGATCTCCGAGACCGAACGGTTCGTGATCTGCCACAACCCCGAAGCCGCCACCCGTGACCAGCACATACGCGAACAACTCGTCTCCCAGCTCACGACCCTGATCGAAGACACCGACAAGCTCAGCGACTTCAGGCGCGGCGAGCTCCGCGGCAAGCTCGCCGACAAGCCCGGCCTCAACCGCTACCTCCGCACCACCCCGGCCGGCAAGCTCCGCATCGACACCGCGAAGATCAAGGCCGAGGAGAACCTCGACGGCAAGTACCTGCTGCGATGCTCCGACCCGCAGCTGTCAGCCGAGGACATCGCCCTCGGCTACAAGCAACTCCTCGAAGTCGAGCGGGGCTGGCGGGACATGAAACAGATCATCGACCTGCGGCCTGTCTATCACCGGCTCGAGGAACGCATACGCGCACACGTCGTCCTCTGCTGGCTCGCCCTGCTGCTGATCCGCATCATCGAGACCACCACCGACGAGACCTGGACGAGCATCCGCCGCGAACTCGACCGGCTCCACCTCGGCACGTTCACCGGCCCTACCGGACTGTTCCGCCAGGTCGCCACCCTCACCAAGCCCCAGACCGACCTCCTGGCCAAGCTCGTCATCCCCACGCCGAAGCAGATCATCACCCTCGAACCCGCACCTCGCTGACCAGCACGAACACCAGCGCCTAGAGAAACGACTCTCAGGCGCCCTCACCCATGTCCGCGCAGGTCAGGCCCCAGATTCGTGACTCCAGGCCGCTGAATTACGCGGAACGCAGGCAGGGCGGGCAGTCGGTGGTGCCGTTGCTGGCGTCCCAGTGGTCTTCGTATTCGTCGGGGAGTCGGCGGCAGGTGGGGCAGCGGGAGGCCTCGGCCTTCTCGTCCGCCAGGCGGTCCTCCTCGGCCTGGGCGGCGTCGTCCTGGGCCTTGAGGCCGGCACGGGTGCGCTCGGTGTACTCGCGGCCCGCCGGGGCGTGGTTGAGGCTCTGCGGTTCGTCGTTGCCGTAGCGCCACCAGACGGTGCCCTGCGGGCCGTCGGTCTGCAGTTCGCGGCCGTCGAGGGTGTTGCGGAGGACCGTGACCCACTGAGTGGTGGTGGGGTCGATCCCGGCCAGATAGGTCTCCGGGCGGGCCTCCTCGGGCAGACCGTCGCTGCTACCGCTGCTTTACGTGAGCACCATCTGCCGAGTGTAGGACCGGCCGCCGACAGCCTCCACGGCACTACTGGCGGCCGGAGTCCTTGCTCCGCCGGTGGCCGGGGCAGCAGCGCAGCCCCGGCCACCGGCGAGCCGCAGGAAGTTCGTCCTTCTCCCACGGCTATCGCGTGGGAAAAGGTGTCGGCGACGGGCAGCGGGCGCCTGTCCCGCCTGCCCGGAGCCGCCCCGTGCGCGGCAGAAGTGGTGGGAGGCTTGGCGGACAGCCTTCGAGGCGAGGAGCGACAGATGCCGGCGGCCCACGTGCACGACCACAGCCCGGCCCCCGCTACCGGTCTTCCGCATCAGCACCAGCGCCGGCCACGACCGAGGCCGGCGCCCTCACGTCCGCCCGGGCGCCGCCCCGCCCCACCCGCCCGCTCGCCCCCTCGCTCACACGCCAGGCCGGGGGCTACAGAAGGTAAGTCGGCCCGGTGAGAATCGCCTGCATCTCGACCTGGCGGGCCCAAGCCCGCGCCAGAAGACCGCACAGTGGCGCCCCGTACTGGTCCCGGGTACCGGGCGGCCCCGGATTGCTCCGGCGAAAGCGGCGCGATTGCGCACCGGCCGTGGACCTGGCCTCCCGGGCGGGCCGACGCCCTTCAGCAGCGGTCCCGGGCTGGCCTTCGGTTGCTCCCTTGCTGCCGTGCTGACGCGGTTCCGGCCGCCTTCGCAGGTCAGGACAGGCGTACGACCTCGCCGCTGGCGGCGCTGGTGCGCGCGGCGTCCAGTACGGTCGCGGTGGTCACGGCGTCCCATGGGTCCACGGGCAGCGGACGGGTGCCACGGAGCGCGGCGGCGAAGGCCGGGTAGAAGAGGTCCCACTCGCCGCGGGCGGACGGTGCGGGATCAACGTGGTCGCCGCGCAGCACCTGGCCCCAACGCCGCTCGGGCTCGATGCCCCAGCGCTCACCCTCCGAGGCCGGGGAGGCACCCGCGATCAGCAGGGCTTCCTGACCGTCCACACCGTCGACCACGTACGTCCCGGTGCTGCCGGTGGCGCGGAAGCGCGGGCCGGGTGCACCTTGGCGCCAACTGCCGGACAGGTGCGACAGGGCCCCGCTGCGGTGGGTCAGCGCGACGAAGACGTCCTCGTCGAGCCCTTCGCCGCCGTCGCGGCTCCGCATCTCCGCATACACCCGCTCGACTGGCCCGGACAGGACCAGCGCCTGGTCGACCAGGTGGCTGCCGAAGTCGAGCAGGGTGCCACCGCCTGCGGCCGGCGGGCCGGGCTCGGGCTGGAACCGCTCGAAACGCGACTCCAAGCGGGTCAGAGTACCGAGCGCACCCTCGGCCATGAGCCGCCGCAGAGTCAGGAAGTCGGAGTCCCAGCGACGGTTCTGATAGACCGTCAGTGGAACCTGCAGCCGCTCCGCCAGTTCCGTCGTCTCCCGGGCAGATGCCGCGTCGAGCGCGAACGGCTTGTCACAGACCACTGCCAAACCCAGCTTCAGCGCCTCCTGGGCCAATGGGATGTGTGTGGCCGCCGGAGTGGAGATCGCGACCGCCTCCGCTCCGGCCCGGGCCAGTTCCTCCAACGACTCGTACGCCGGCCGGCCCAGCTCACCGGTGATCTGCTTTCGGCGCTCCGGGGATGTGGTGACCACCCCGAGAAACTCACAGTCCGGGGTGGAGGCGAGCAACGGCGCATGGAAGTACCTGCCGCCGAAGCCGTAGCCAGCCAGTCCGATCCGTACGGGCGCGTCCGTCATGTGCAATCCTTGCCGTCGATCTCTTGAAAACATTTGCGGTAGAGCCTCAGCGAACCCTGGGGTCCACGTGGGCACTGTCAAAGCCGAGCTGTACGTGATGCGATTCGCGGGGGCCGAAGATACCGACGAACGGTTCGCCGACCTGCCACCAAGAGCAGCCGACCGCGCCTGCCGAATCGCTGACATCCTGGCCAGGACCCCTCACCCAGGACACCTGACCAATCCCCACAGAATCACCCGGATCAACCGGTGCAGGGACCGGCCGCCTCCCGAACGACCGCGGAGCCCGACCAGTTGGACGCACGTTCTGCCTCGCGTCCTGGCCCCCGTGCCGCAAACCCTTGGAGGCCAGGCTGAATCAGCCAGAACTCCTGACAACACCGATTACCCCAACACTCTCACCATCACATGTTTGCGTCAACACCAAAATGGTGCAAGTGATCGCGGGGTCCCGCTGCTGTGACGTGTCGCCATTTTGGTTGTGGGTCGTGGCTGTGATGTGGGGTGTTGTGGTTGGAGTGGGGACATGGTCAGGGTGTGTCGGGGTGTTGCCTCACGGTTCCTTGATCGTTTCTGTTGGGTGTGACTGTTGTGCGGGGTTCTGGTCTGCGGGTATCGGTGATATCTCGGGAATCGGTGGTTGTCTGAGGTGTCTGTCGCGCGTCAGACTTTGTGGCAGGGCTTGTTTCTTGCGGGTCCTGCCCTGTGAAGGAGTCTGATCGATCATGGTGAGGCCGCCGGCGTTGCCGCCGGAGGAGAAGGTCCGGATCGTGCTGTCGATCCTGGCCGGTGAGATGACCGTTGCCGAGGCCGCGCGGCGGGTGAAGGTGTCCGAGCAGTCGATCGGGAACTGGAAGCGGCAGTTCCTGGAGTCCGGCCGGGC
>NZ_JAQYWZ010000799.1:0-693 GCF_036290945.1 Streptomyces sp. BE303 | reverse complement strand
GCGCCGGCCTCGGCCATCGGTGACTCGGACGGCTCCGCCGGGTCCTTCCAGGGCAACGGCGGCACCAACTTCACCGGCACCGTCGGCGACCACAGCCCGAACTTCCACTTCCTGGACAACGCGAACGTCTGCCTGCCGGAGATCCACAACATCGCCGTCGGCGTGCTCGGCGTGGCCGTCCCGGTCGAGGTCCCGATCGCCAACAGCGGTGGCAAGCAGTACTGCACCCAGGGTCAGGGCACCCAGACCAAGGGCGACTCGGGCGTCTCCCACCTCATCGGCTGACCGCTCGCCCCACCTGCGTCACCCCTCCAGAACCACCCTTCGAATCGCTCCCCGATTCATCCCCCGAGAGGAACACCGAAATGATCAAGAAGTCCCTCGCCGCCGCCGGCCTCGCCGCCGCCGCCATCGCGATGTCCGCCGGCTCGGCCTCGGCCATCGCCGACTCGGACGGCTCCGCCGTCTCGGTCCAGGGCAACGGTGGCACCAACCAGACCGGCACCCACGGCGACCACAGCCCGAACTTCCACACCCTCGACAACGCGAACATCTGCCTGCCGGAGGTCCACAACATCGCGGTCGCCGTCCTCGGCGTGGCCGTCCCGGTCGAGGTGCCGATCCTCAACAGCACCCCGAAGCAGATCTGCAACGTCGGCCAGAACACCCAGTCCTCGGGCGACGCGGGTGTCT
>NZ_JAQYWZ010000798.1:0-298 GCF_036290945.1 Streptomyces sp. BE303 | reverse complement strand
GGGGTCAGACCGCGACGGTGTGGCGGCTGAACTGCTGGTTGGTGCCGGTGCCGCAGGTCCACTGTTCGAGGGCGGCGCCGTTGGTGGTGGCCTGGTTGATGACGTCCAGGCACTTGCCGCTGTGCCGGGCGATCAGCCGGACGTGGCCGGAGCCGTCGGCCACCTTCTGGACCTGCCACTGCTGGGACTGGCTCCCGGTGCAGGTGTTCTGCACGACGAGGGCCCCGTCGACGGTCGACGCGCCCTCGACGTCGAGGCACTTGCCGCTGTGCCGGGCCATGATCTGCACGTAGCCGGT
>NZ_JAQYWZ010000797.1:0-268 GCF_036290945.1 Streptomyces sp. BE303 | reverse complement strand
GCGCCGGCCTCGGCCATCGGTGACTCGGACGGCTCCGCCGGGTCCTTCCAGGGCAACGGCGGCACCAACTTCACCGGCACCGTCGGCGACCACAGCCCGAACTTCCACTTCCTGGACAACGCGAACGTCTGCCTGCCGGAGGTCCACAACATCGCGGTCGCCGTCCTCGGCGTGGCCGTCCCGGTCGAGGTGCCGATCCTCAACAGCACCCCGAAGCAGATCTGCAACGTCGGCCAGAACACCCAGTCCTCGGGCGACGCGGGTGTCT
>NZ_JAQYWZ010000796.1:0-317 GCF_036290945.1 Streptomyces sp. BE303 | reverse complement strand
GGGTTGGTTTTTTTGTTGTGGTGGGGGGGGGGTGGGGGGGGGTGGTGTGGGGTGTGTGTTTTTTTTTTTTTGGTGTTGTTTTTTGGGTGTTGTGTTGTGTGTTGGGGTTTGGTGTGGTTTGGGGGGTTGTTTTTGTCTGGGTGCAGCTAGCGTTCTGGGAGGATGTAGAGCAGCGGGGTGTCCTGGCTGCTCGTGTGGGTGAGCAGGTGGGGCTCGCAGCCGTCGACGGCTGCGGTCCACACATGGGGGGTCAGGCTGTAGCTGCCGGTCCAGGAGAGGGTGGGGCCGTCGGGGGAGAGGCGGGGGTGGCTGACCCG
>NZ_JAQYWZ010000795.1:0-344 GCF_036290945.1 Streptomyces sp. BE303 | reverse complement strand
GCCGACGGCAACTCACGACCCGTCGCCGCCCACTCCCCCAGCAACCCCCGCTCACCCGACGTCAGCACGTCCAGCGCGCCGATGCGGCGGTGCGGGTCGGCCGCGACCTGCTCCAGGACGGCGAGCAGGCGCTCGACCAGGCCCTCGCCGGTGGCCGGCTCGTAGAGGTCGGTGGCGTACTCGAAGGCGATGTCGATCTCCTCGGTCGAGGAGGTCTCCTCGAAGTTGTAGTCGAGTTAGTACTTCGCGGCGACCAGCTCGAACGGCAGGATGCGGCTCTCCAGGCCGAGCAGCCGGCCGCCCTGGCCGTCGTTGTGCTGGTAGCCGAGCATCACCTGGAAGAG
>NZ_JAQYWZ010000794.1:0-13299 GCF_036290945.1 Streptomyces sp. BE303 | reverse complement strand
TCGACGAACTCCGCACCGGACGGCACGCCCGCACGGAAGCCCGTGGAGAGATCGTCCAGGACGGTCACCTGGTGACCCGCCTCCAGCAGGTGGGCGGCCACCACACTGCCGACATAGCCGGCGCCACCCGTGACCAGGTACCTGCTCATGACGAGACCTCCAGGGGGAAGGGTGGCATCCGGCCATCCTTGAGATAAACACAATCAAACAGAAAACATCACGATAAAACAAGGGTGGGTCACATATTCGATCCACGAATCCAGAGGTCCGGCCGACGCCGGGCGCTCGGAGGCGGCCACCTTCGTACGACGGGCCGGCGGCTTCGGCATGCCGCGCGAAGTCGCCGGCCCCGAGGTCGCGGACTCCTCCGACCCTCACGGAGTTCCGCGCCCGCCCGTCACCGGAGCTCGGCCGCCGCCACGTTGCGACGGCCGAGCACAGAATGCCCCGGCCCGGGCGGAGTCATGAGGGGGCGCCGCCGGCTGGGGCAGTGCGGCGGCGCCACCGACGCCCACCCCCGAGGGGCCGCGGCCCGAGGGGGTGAGTGCACCACCATAGTTCAACATGATCTAACGTAAAGCAACATGTTGAGTGGGTGGGTTCTGTGGCCTGCCGTCAGGGTGGGGCCGGCCGGGCGGGCGGCGGCCCACCCCGGGCCCGCGTGCCACGTGCGGATCCCTCGTGCCGTGCTTCCCATGTGTCTCGGCGACGATCAGGCCGTTGCCGGCGCAGTGGAAGAGCAGCTCCCGGGCTTCGGGGTCGAGACGAGCGGGCCGCCCGGCACCCCCTCCGAGCCCGGCTTCCGACTGCCGACGGCGGACGGCCGTGCGGCACAGGTCCGTCCTCCCCGCCCGCTCGCGGGCGCACACGGCACACACAGGGGCGTGCGGAAGCACCGGGTTGAACCCGTCTCCAGAACGGGCCGTGGCGGGCGAGCGGTGCGGCGTCGACCCGGCCCCGTCGTCGAGTGCCCTGTCCGGCCGCCGCACCGCACCCCGCTCCCGCGGGCGCACCGCTCTCGACCGCGAGTCGCATGCTCTGCTGGACTGGCCCGGTGCTCCGGGGCCGGTCACTCGCCGGGGAAGACGACCTCCAGGTCGCGGCGAACGTCGTCCAGGGCGTGCATGACGGCCAGTGACTCGGCGAGCGGCATCAGCTCGGACTCCAGCCGCCCGGCACTGATGCACCGGGCCGCTTCGGCGGCCTGGTAGCACAGGCCCCCGTCGCGCTGGGAGGGGACGAACGTGTCGAGCGGCCGGTTGTCCCGGCCGATGAGACGGACCCCGGCGGATCCGTAGAAGGGGCTGTCGATCTCCAGCCGGGCGTGCGTTCCCGAGATCGACGCCGTGGTCGGGGTACGGGCGAAGAGCGTCGTGTTCAACACGCCGTGTGCTCCGGACCCGGCGGTGACGACGATCGACGCCTGGCCGTCGACGCCGGTGAAGGTCTTCGTGCCCACCGCCGTGACCGAGGTGAGAGGCCCCAGCACCATCGAGGCGAAGGAGACCGGGTACACGCCGAGGTCGAGGAGCGCGCCGCCCGCCAGCTCGGGCGCGAAGAGGCGGTGCGACGGGTCGGGGTCCATCCGCTGCCCGTGGTCGGCCATGACGGTGTGCACCTCACCGAGCAGCCCCGACGCGAGTGCCTGGCGGACCACGTCGATGTGCGGCAGGAAGCGCGTCCACATCGCCTCCATGAGGAACACCCCGCGCTTGCGGGCCGCTTCGATCAACTGCTCGGCCTCGCGGGCGTTGCGCGTGAACGCCTTCTCCACGAGGACGTGCTTGCCCGCCTCGATCGCCTGCATGGCGTGCTCGAAATGGCCCGAGTGCGGCGATGCCACGTAGACGATGTCGACCTGGCTGTCCTGGACGAGACCGGCGTAACTCCCGTAGGCCGCAGGGATGCCGAACCGGTCGGCGAAGGCGCGGGCACGCTCGGCGTCGCGCGAGCCGACCGCCACGACCTTCTGCCGGGTGTACTTCTGCAGCGCCTCCGTGAAGTAGCCCGCGATCCCGCCCGGGGCTATCACTCCCCAGTTCAGCGCCGGTGCTTCGCGAGGAGAGGGGGTCCGGGGTGCGGGCAGCACGGGGCCTGCCGTCTCGTCTGCGGTGGCCGACCGGTCCTGCGTCATGGGGTTCCTCTCGGTTGACAGGCGAAGGCGATGCGCAAGGGACCCGCGACGGAGTCCGGACCGCCTCCCCCCGCGCAATCGACTGCCCCACGGTACGCGCCGGCTGCCTCCGGGATCGCCGAGGCCGGACCGGTACGAGGACCACCCGCCCCCGGTCCGTGCGAACCGGACGGCGTTGCTTGACAGCGCAGGTCACAGGTCTGAGACTCATCGCACCCGAAATCGCCCGGGCCGGGACGGCACGGCGGTCGCTCCACGTCCGTTCCGGCCGACCGGACACCCCGGGCCTCCGTCCGCCCGGCAGCCGCCGGACGGACGCGGTGCGAAGCGGCGGGGAACGGTCCCATGGCAGCTGGGGTGATGAACCATGACGCGCAGCGAAGCACCCGACGGGGTGCCCGGGCCCAGGCCGGCCCGATCGTCCTCGGCCCGCTGGCCGGGTGCCGTGCGCCGCCCCGGCAGCCCGGAGTTCGAACAGTCGGCGAAGGACTGGCTGCTCGACCTCGCCCCGGCGCGGTGGCGTCACGAGGAGGTGTTCCACCGGAACCCGCTGGAGCTGGCCTGCATGCTCCGCCTCTACCTGGACGCCGAGGTGCTCGCCATGCAGGCCGGTCTCAAGGCCCTGCGCACCGCCCTGATCGGTGTGCCGCGCCGCAGGGACGACGCCGAGACGATCGAGGCGTACGTCCGCGAGCAGGCCTGGGCGAGGGCCGTCCGCGAGCAGGTCAGGCTGATCGAGGACGCCCTGCACGTGGCGTGCGGGAGCACGGCCCGCAAGCGCGTCGCCTGGCGCATCGTCGGCGGTTAGTGAGCTTCGCGGACCGCCGGCCGAGCCCCCGACGGGCGCGGCCGAACGGAACGCCCGGGTGCTCCCCGCGAGGCCCGGCCGGGCTCGGCCCGAGCAGCCTGGCAGCTGCTCCCGGACGGCGGGGGAGCCCGGATCAGGAACGCCGCCACCGGGCCCTGCCTGGGCAACGGCGGGCGGTGCGGACCCCGAGGAGGGGCCGCACGTCCTGCGGCGGTGCCGTTCCTCACGAGGTCGGGCATGCCGGTCCGGATGATCCTTGCCGGTGCGCGAGTGCGGTGCGCCGCCCTGCCTGCTCGCCGGGCCCGCTCGCCGCCCTGCCGCTCGCCGAGGGGATCGACGCGGGCGGATCGACCCGGGCAGAATCGCCGGAAGCGGAATTGACGGAAACGAAGTCGACGCGCCGCACGCGCCGCAGAAGTTCACCACCGGGGGAACGGATGTCCCAGTACGTCATGATGTCGGCTGCGACGGCCATCGCGCGGCCACGGCTGTCGGCCTACCTGCGAGCGCCGGTCGCCCCCGCCTCCACCTGGGCGGAGGACGACTGGACCGGCATCTGCGAGGCCTGGAACGACGGCGACGTGCGGCGCCGGTACCGCGCGGAGCTGGCCGGTGCCGTCCGGGAGTGCGACCGCTGGATCGACGGCGACTACGCGGGTCTGCTGCGCGGTCTCGACGGCGACGGCTGCCTGACGGTCGGGTTCGACGAGGACTCCGGCTCGCTCACGCTCGACTTCGAGGCCCGGGTCGACTTCCGTCTCCCCGCGCTGGTCTGGGCGTTCACCGCCCTGCGCGGCATGACCGCCTTCATGGCCGGGGACGACGGCGGGCTCCTGACGGCCACCGTGGACTGGAGCGACGACCGGGTGCTCATGCACCTCGCGCCGAAGCGGTCGTCGTTCCTCGACGGGAGCCGGGACGCCGAGGCCCTGTCGAGGGCCAGGGACGCCGCGTTCGACGTGCGGTGCGCCGCCGAGGACGCGGAGGCCGGTTCGGCGACCGAGCTCATCGGCCGCCTGCTGGAGGACTGACGCCCCTCCGGACCGGTGCCCCCGCGCCCGGCCCGACCGGGTGCGCCGCCTTCCGCGGCGCGGGCAGCGGCTAGCGTGGTGCCCCGTGCCCCCCGACCCGACGCCGCAGCCGGCCCTCACCCTGCCCCAGCTCCTGTGGGACGTCCCGTACGTCGGCGCCCGCCACCCCGGCTCACCCGCCGTTGCCGAGCGCCCCGGCCTCGCCGCCGGGGCGAACTGCCAGCTCTACGCCTACGCGGTGCTCGCCCACTTCGGCCGCGTCGTCCCGCCGTTGCGCTCCAGCGACCTGTGGGAGGACCGGGACGCCACCCGGCGGGTCAGCACCCCGCGCCCGCTGGACCTGCTCCTCTTCAACGCGACCGACGACGCCTACGGGGCGCACGTCGGAGTCTGCGCGGGCGGGGACACCGTCCTGCACCTGTGCGCGGAGGTGGGCCGCCCGGTGGTCTGGCGTCTGGCCGAGTTCGGCGCGCGCGACCGCTACCGGGTCCTGGTCGGCATCAAGCGGGTACGCGGGACGCATCTCGATGCCGGGCGCGGCTGAGGGGACCCCCGTCCGGCCCGGCGCGGCGCGCCCGCGGCGTCCCCGCGGCACCACCCCCGCACCGGCGACCCGTCCCGGCTGTGCGCCGATCGGGTGAGATCCGGACCCGGTACGGGCGAACCTCGGGCCGGCTCCGCCGTGTCGGCCGACGGCCGTGCGGTGCGCGGGATCGGCTGGGACGATGGCCGACGAGACCTTGCCACTGAACCTGGGCGAACAACTGCTGGAGGAGTTCCTCACTGCCAGACGCACGCTGGACCCCGCCGACGTGCCCACCATCGCCCAGCGGTACACCCAGGCCCTCGGCCTCGGATCCAGCACGGTCTACCTCGCCGACATCCAGCAGAACCAGCTGTTCCCGCTGGCCGGCGGCGCCAACCTGCCGATCGACGGGACCCTCGCCGGCTGGGCGTACCGCACCGGGGCACTGCGGGTCGGTGAGGACGGGGCCGACACACTGCTCGCCTGGCTGCCCCTGGTCGACGGTGCCGAGCGGCTCGGCGTGCTCGGTGCCCGGACCACCGGCCTCGACGCCGGCGGGCTGCGGCGGTGCAGGCTCCTCGCGGCGATGACGGCCATGGTGATCACCTCCAAACGGGACACCAGCGACAGCTACGCCCGCAGCACCCGGGCGGAGACCATGAGCCTGCCCGCCGAGATGCTCCGCGCGTTCCTCCCCGTCCGCACCGTCTCCAACAGCCAGGTCATCTCGACCGCCGTCCTGGAACCCGCCTACGACCTGGGCGGTGACGCCTTCGACCACTCGCTGGCCGAGGGTGTGCTGCACGCGGCGGTCCTGGACGCGATGGGGCACGACCTCGCGTCCGGCCTGACCGCCGCCGTGGCCCTCGCCGCGTGCCGCAACGCC
The DNA here is from genome assembly GCF_036290945.1 of Streptomyces sp. BE303. Taxonomy (NCBI): domain Bacteria; kingdom Bacillati; phylum Actinomycetota; class Actinomycetes; order Kitasatosporales; family Streptomycetaceae; genus Streptomyces; species Streptomyces sp. BE303. The sequence continues at coordinate 7,914 of NZ_JAQYWZ010000794.1, read as the reverse complement.
CGCCGCAACGGCGCCGACCTGCCCGACCTCGTCGCCACCATCGACGACGCCATCCAGCGGTGGTTCCCCGACCGCTTCGTCACGGGCGTCTTCGCCAGGCTCGACCTCGCGACCGGCACCCTGCACTGGGCGAACTGCGGCCACCCGCCACCGTTGCTGATCCGCGGCCGGGAGGTGGTGGCCGATGCCCTGGCCCGCACCAGCGAGCCGCCGTTGGGCCTGGCGGGTCTCTCCGGCGCGCCCCGTTCCGTCCACACCTTCTCGCTCCGACCGTCGGCCGGACCGGGTGCGGACGTACGAGCAGCTGACGGCCGGAGGCACAGGCTTCCTCGTCCCGCTCGCGTTCTACGCCGCCGCCGTCCTGCTCTCCCTGGCCGCGTACTTCCTCCTGCCGTTCCGCGCCGGCACGCTCGCGATGGTCGTCGGCCTGGGGCCGCTGACCCTGCTGAGGCCCGTCGCCGTCGCCGCTGCCTGCCTCGGTGCCCTGGTCAACGGCGGAGGCTGGCCCTCCCAGCTGGTCGGCGTGGCCGCGGGCGCCGCCGTGCTGTGCGTCGAACCCCTGGTGCACCGCCGCTGGTACCGCCACGTGCTCGTACCGTAGGTCTGCCGGGCGCCCGGCAGAGGGTCGCGAGGAGCGGGAGTATCGACGCGACGTGGTGCGGTGGGAGCTCGTGGGATCGCCCGTGGGGCGGGTGACCGTCGGCGCGGGAACTGCCCGGGGAGCGGACCAGCCGCTATGCAGAGGGCATGCCGTTTTCGCACCCCAGCTGTTCCCGGTGCCACGCCCGGTCCTCGGGGCCGGACGGGCACCCGTCCGGCCCCGAGGACCGGGCCGGCGGCGCCCGGGCGGTCGCCGTCGGCGCCTTCGGGCCCGGGGCCCGCCTCCGGTATGCGGTCGTCGGCGGTGCGGCATGCCGGTGAGACGTCCCGGGCCCCGTCGGCCGATCCCCGTGGCGGATGGCGGCGGGGGCGCGGGCCGGGGGCTGCGCCGCCTGTCGGACTACGCGTGGCGGCTGCTCGTCGTCGCGGTGGCCGCGTACCTGGTGCTGACGGTGCTGGGCCGGTTCCACCTGATCACGCTCGCCGCCTTCCTTGCGCTGGTGATCACTTCGGTGGTCCGGCCGCTGGTCGACCTGGCCGCCCGTGCCGTTCCGCGCCCGCTCGCCGTGCTGGTCGGCCTGGCGGTGGCGCTCCTGGTGCCCGTCGGCCTGCTCGCGCTGATCGGGGAGACGGTGGCGAACGACATGGCCCGCCTGACCCGGGAGTTCCAGGGCGGTCTGGACCGGCTGGAGAAGCTGCTGCAGGGGCGACCCCTGCACCTCGGTCCGACGGCCTTCGACGACCTCGAACACAAGGTCTCCGACTTCGCGGCCCGCCACCGTTCGACCCTGATCAGCACGGCCGTCAGCGGCGCCCACCGGGCGATCGAGCTGGCCACGGGCGCTGCGCTCGCCCTGTTCATGTCGGTGTTCTTCCTGCACTCCGGCGAGCGGATGTGGCGGTGGACGTCCGCCCAGCTGCCGTCCGCCGCAGCGGACCGCCTCGACCGGGGCGGCCGGGCGGCCTGGCGGACCTTCGCCGGCTACACCCGGGGCATCTTCGTCGTCGCCGCGAGCAACGCCGTCATGGTCGGCGTCTCGCTGTTCCTCCTGGACGTGCCGCTCGCCCTGCCGCTGACCGTGCTGGAGTTCCTCGCCTCCTTCGTCCCATTGGTCGGCTCGCCGATCGCGATGCTGGTCGCCTCCCTCGTGGCCCTGGCCGCGCGTGGGCCGGTGACCGCCGTTGTGGTGCTGCTGCTGATCGTGGTGATCGGTCAGATCGAGGGGCATCTGCTCCACCCCCTGGTCATGAGCCGGGCGGTCAGCCTGCACCCGGTGGTGGTCGCCGTCTCGGTGCTCGCGGGCAGTATCGCGGCGGGGGTGATCGGCGCCGTCGTCGCCGTCCCCGTGGTCTCGGTGGTCTGGTCGGTCTACGCGGAGCTGCGCCGCCCGCATCCGGTGGCGCAGCGCGCGCCCTGACGGTCCGGAGCCGCGGCTCCGGACCTCGGCCGGGGCACCGCGCCGCCGGGCGCGCGTGGTGCGTGGTGCGTGGCAGGAAATCTTGCGGTTCTCACCGCCTCGACTGACCACCTCTCACCGACGGGCGCCGAAGATCTTTCGGTTCAGGGTCGGTCGAGGCGATCACGGTGGCGATGACCGTGCAGAACCGCGCCTCGTTCGTGCGGTGGCTCCGGTGGCCCGCCGCCGGTCCGGTGCGCGGCGGGCCACTACCCGGCGTGGACGGTCCGGGCGGCCCGGGTGTCGCGGGCCGCCCGGGCGGCCACGGGGAGGACCAGGAGGGCGACGACGGCGCCGCCCAGTGCCAGCGTGCTGTAACCGCCGGCCGTGACGACCAGACCGGAGAGCAGCCCGCCGGTGCTGCCCGCGACCGCCAGGCCGACGTCGACCAGCCCTTGGGTGGAGGCGCTCCTCGTGGGCGGCACGGCCGCGGTGACGATGGCCGTGCCGCTGACCAGGCCGAGGTTCCAGGCCACCCCGGCCAGGACCAGCGCCCCGGCCAGGACGGCCACCGAGTCCGTCGGCGCCACGCCCGCGAGGACGGCGGCGGCGCAGAGGGTGACGCCGGAGGCGGCAGCGACCGGCAGCGCGCCCAGGCGGTCGACGAGCATGCCGCTGAGCGGGGACGGCAGGAACATGGCGCCGATGTGCAGCGAGATGACGAGCCCGGTCGCGCCGGTGCCGTGCCCGTGGGCGGCCAGGTGGACGGGCGTCATCGTCATGATGGCGACCTTGACCACCTGGCCGAGCAGCATGACCCACAGTCCGGTCGCGACGCCGGGCCCGCGTGCCGTCCGGTCCTCGGCGGCGACCGCACCGCTCCCGTCCGGCTCCTTCGCCGTCCGCGCGTTCTCCCGCGCCGCCGCGTTCTCGCGCTCCGCCGCCTGTGCGCGTGCCAGGTGGAGCGGGTCGGGCCGCAGCAGCGTGCCCAGGACGGCGGCGGCCGCCGCGTACCCGAAGGCGGCCAGCAGGAACGGGCCGGCCAGGCGCGGGATCCCCCAGGCCTGCGCCACGTCGCCGGTGACGGTCACCAGGTTGGGGCCGGCGACCGCGCCGAGCGTCGCGGCGAGCAGGACCCGGCTCAGGGCCCGGCCGCGACGGTCCGGCGAGGCGAGGTCGGCGCCCGCGTACCGGGCGAGCAGATTGGTGGCGGTGCCGGCGCCGTAGACCAGGAGCGAGACGAGCAGCAGCGGCACGTTGTCGGCGGCCACCGCCGCCACCACGCCGATGCTGCCCAGGGCGCCGACCGCGTAGCCGAGACCGAGCCCCGGCCGCCTCCCCCGGCGCTGGCAGAGGCGGCCGATACCCAGCGCTCCGAGCATGGACCCGCCGGTGAACAGGGCGCTCGGGATGCCGGCCAGCCCGGTCGACCCGAGCATCTCCTCGGCGAGCAGCGCACCCACCACGATGCCCGCGGTGAGCCCGGCGCCGCTGACCACCTGGGAGATCACCAGGACGGTCAGGACCCGCCGCTGGGCCGGGTGTTCGGGCGGACGGCCGGAATCCGCGACGGTCGGCGAGGAGGCGGAGGAGGAGGCCGAGGACGGGAGCGTCATGCGGACGCCAGCGGGCGGAGCGCCGAGATCTCCTCCAGCGACATCTCCATGTCCTCGTGCAGGTAGCGGACGATGGTCCAGTGGGCCGGCGTCCCCTCGTCGAAGGGGCCGAACTCCCGGCAGTACAGGGGGATCCAGCGCAGGGCCTCCTCGGCCGCCCGCTCCCGGCCGGGCTCCTCCTGGTACGCCTCGTAGGCGATGCTGCGGTGGTTGATGAAGAACCCGCCCGGCAGGCGCTCCTCGCACAGGACCCGGTACTCGCGGGTCTGCAGGATGAGGTAGTGCCAGATCTCGTCGATGTCCTGCTCGACGGGGAGGAAGAGTCCGGCGAGCTCCTCGCGGTAGCGGGAGACGAGGTAGAGGTAGCGCAGGCACTCGGTGACCTGGCGCTCGGCCTCGGCCGGGGTCACGCCGGTCCGGTCGGCCGTGTACGCGACCGCCTCGGCGTGCAGGACGTCGCCGAGCAGGGCCTTGAGGTCGTCGGCCGAGACGTGGGCCTGGGTGGTCATGCTTCTCCGTCCGCTGGTCGGCCGTCCGTCGCGAGCCAGGCGTACTTGCCCGACTTGCCGATCGGCAGGTGCTCTCGGTGCTCGACGTGACATCGCCGTCCGGTGAGCCGCCGGACGCCGTCGGCCAGGGCCTCGGCCTCGGCCGGGTCGAGAGGGGAGCCGTCGAAGGTGGTGCAGCGCAGCACGGCCTCGTCGTCGGGGCCGCCCACGTGCAGGCGGTGCAGGAAGATCCGGGGCGCGACGCCGCCGACGAGGTCGTCGAGGTCGCCTTGCGCGACCGGCCCGTGGGGGGAGGCGAGGAGCTCCTTCTCCCGGCCGCAGAACCGGGCGATGCGGTCCGGGTCCGGGCTGCCGTCCAGCGTGCGGACGCAGTCCCCCGAGCGGTAGCGGACCAGCGGCATGTACGGGTTCCGCACGCTCGTCACGATGAGGCTGTAGATCTCGCTGCCCGGGGCGACCGGGAGGAGTTCGACGCTCATCCGGTCGAGGTACGGGCGGTACCGGCCGGTCCGGTCGCTGTAGTACAGGTAGCCGAGCTCGGTGCTGCCGAACAGGTCCACGATCGGGCAGTCGAAGTGTGCCCGCAGGTACCGGACCACGTTCACCGGGGTGTACTCGTAGGCGTGGACGATGCTGGCCGGCTGCGGGAACCTCTCCCACAGGCCCCACTCGACGGCCTTCCGCACCAGGTGGGCGAGGTGGTAGCCGGAGCAGTCGAGGTGGTAGCGGCCCTCCGGGTGGGCCAGCCGCGCCTCCTCGATCTCCCCGAGCATCCGTTCGACGTCCGCCCGCTGCCACCGGGCCGGGTCCAGGCGGAGGTTGAGGTAGACGGTGCGGTCGTCGAGCCACCGGTCGCTCAGGGCCGGCTCGGGGGCCGGGTCCTCCCCCCGCTTCCTGGCGTTGACCCGGGCGACGTGCTCGGTGGCCAGGACGGTGGTGAGGGAGACCCGTCGGCAGCCCTGCTCCCAGGTCGCGGCGATTTCGGGGTGCTCGCTCCACAGCCGGTAGTAGGAGTTCAGCAGGAAGTACGGCGGGCGGATGATCTGCATTCTGGCGTGATTCGTGCCCGTGGAGAGTACGAACTCCGCCTGGCCGGCTTCGAGCGCGGCGGCGAGGGCCGGAGTCATCCAGTTGTCCGGGAATCCGCGCGCAATCTCGGGCTTCTCCAGAATGGGGAAGTGGCCCTGTTCGATCGAGGCCCGGTAGATCGGAATGTCCCTGATCCGGTCGACCACCTCGGCGGTCGGCTGGCCGTTCACTGTCACCTCCGGTGAGTACGCGGAGCATCGGCGGCCCGCTGCCGTGACGTGCCGGCGTGGGTCTGCGGGCGGAGGCCGGGCCGGCGCGGTGCGCCGGCCCGGCCCACGTCGTGCGGGTGGTGCGTCAGGAGATACAGCCGGACTTCGCGACGCTGATGCAGCCGGACTTGGCCACGCTGATGCAGCCGTCCTTGGCGTTCTGCGCGGAGTTGGCGGCGACCCAGCCCTTCCACTTGTCGTCCTGGGTCATCTTCTTGATGAGCTGTTCCATTCGGACCTCCGAGGTGTGTCGGGGTAGCCGGCGGCGTCGACCGACGCCGCCGTGCCGACATTAAAATGATGGTCAAGGCAGTGTCAATGCAAGGTAATTGGACATCGTTCGGGTTCGACTGGCCGATACTCGTCGGCGCGGCCGGGATCCTGCCCGTCAGGTCGGTCGCCGGTCGGTCGCCGGTCGGTCCCGGCGGGCGCTCCGGACGATGCGGCCGATGACGGCTGCGGCCCGTTCCGGGTGCTCCTCCAGCCACCGGCCGAGGTGTTCCCGGACGGCCTGGCCGACGCAGGCGCGCACGGCCTCGTTGCCCAGCGCGTCGAGGGCGGCCCTCGAACGGACCTGTCGGCGGCGCCGCGGAGATCGCCGTTGTCAGCGCCGCGTGGCCGGCGGGCTGGTGGACGGCGGGCCCGAGGGGGTCTCGGTGGCGCTCGGGTCGGGCTTGGGCGCCGGGTCGGGGATGTCGACCATCTGCAGGGACTGCTTGGGCGCGCCCCGCAGGGCCAGGTTCATGGCGTCGCGCCAGATCGGCCCGGGGCCGTCGGCGCCGAACACCTCGATGCGGTGCTTGCCGTTGATGGTGATGTCCCGCATCTCGACACCGCCGTTGGGGCCGCCGAGCCAGACGGCGGTGGCGAGCTGCGGGGTGTAACCGCTGAACCAGGCGGCCTTCTTGTGGTCCGAGGTGCCGGTCTTGCCGGCGATCGGCCGGTCGCCCTCCAGGTTGAGGGCCGCGCCGGTTCCGTCCGCGGTCACGCCGTTCAGGATGGTGTTCAGGATCTGCGCCGTCGTCTCGGAGAACACCTGCTCGCAGGCGCCGACCGGGACGGGGACGTCCTTGCCGTCCACCGTGGTGATCTTGTTGATCGAGATCGGGGTGCAGTGCTTGCCCTGGGCGGCGAACGTGGCGTAGACGTTCGCCATGGTCAGCGGGCTCACCTCCCCGACGCCCAGGCCCATCGCGGGAACCTCCTCCAGGGGCTGGCCGCTGGCCCGGCCGGTGATGCCGAGCTTGTCGGCCATCTGCTTGACGCGGCAGAGTCCGATCTCCTCCTCCATCTGCACGAAGTAGGTGTTGATGGACAGCGCCATCGCCTTCTTCAGCTGGTAGGGGCCCTTCTCGTTCGCGGACTCGTTGGGCACCACCGCCTTGGGCCGGGCGGTGTTCTTCCAGGTCCCCTCGCACGTCTTCATCGTCGGGTAGTCGAGCTTGTTCGGGGAGGAGTACTCCTGCGTCGAGGACAGCCCCGCCTCCAGCCCCGCCGCTGCGACGACGGGCTTGAACGTGGACCCGGGCTGGAAGCCGTTGCCGCCGCCCATCGCCGCGTCGACGTTGAGGTTGACGACGGTCTGGTTCTTCTTCGTGTCCAGGCCGTACGGCCGGGTCTGGGCCATGGCGAGGATCTTGCCGGTGCCGGGCTCGACCATGGTGGCGGCGGCCGAGACGGTGTCGGTGACCCGCACGTTGTTGCTCACCGCGGCCTGGGCGGCGGCCTGTTTGTCCGGGTCGAGGGTGGTGTGGATGTTCAGGCCGCCCTGGTCCCAGACCTTCTTCCGGTCGGCGGCGTTCTTGCCGAAGGCCGGGTCCTGCTTGACCACGTGCTTGATGTAGTCGCAGAAGAAGCCCATGCCGGCCTGGGCGGTGATGCAGCCGTTCTGCGGGGTCTTGAACTGGAGGCCCAGCGGGGCGGCCTTGGCCTCCTTGGCCTGGTCCGCGGTGATGTGCTTGTTCTCGACCATCTTGTCGATCACCACGTCGCGCCGGATCTGCGCGGCCTGCGGGTGCAGCTTCGGGTCGTAGGCCGACGGGTTCTGCACCAGGCCGGCCAGGGTGGCGGCCTCGGCGATCGTCAGGTCCTTGTTGCTCTTGCTGAAGTACCGCTGGGCGGCGGCCTCCACACCGTAGGCGGAGTTGCCGTAGTACGTGATGTTGAGGTAGTCGGTGAGGATCTGGTCCTTGGTCAGGTCCTCCTCCAGCTTGATCGAGATCTTCAGCTCCTGGATCTTGCGGCCCAGGGTCTTGCGCTGCGCCTCCTTGACGGCGGCCTGGTCGTCGCCGGCCAGTTCGACGTTGACGTTCTTCACGTACTGCTGGGTCAGCGTCGAGGCGCCCTGGGAGGCGGTGCCGCTCTCCGCGTTCTTGCTGATCGCGCGGAGCACGCCCTTGAGGTCGACGGCGCCGTGCTCGTAGAAGCGGGCGTCCTCGATGTCGACCTGGGCCTGCCGCATGTACGGCGACATCTGGTCGGCGGCGAGGACGGT
>NZ_JAQYWZ010000793.1:0-630 GCF_036290945.1 Streptomyces sp. BE303 | reverse complement strand
GGCCCGCCAGCGCACCACGTCACCGGTGCGGTACATCCGCCCGCCCGGCTCGCCGAACGGGTCCGCGACGAACCGCTCCGCCGTCAGACCGGGGCGCTTCAGGTAGCCGCGGGCCAGGCCCACGCCGGAGACGTACAGCTCGCCGGGGACGCCGACCGGGACGGGCCGCAGGTGGGTGTCCAGGACGTGCGCGACGGTGTTCCAGATCGGCCGGCCCACCGTGGCGGTCGCGGAGTCGAGCGTGCCGCCGCCCAGGGTGTTGATGGTGTACTCGGTCGGACCGTACAGGTTGTAGCCGAGGACGCCGGGGGTGTCGCGCAGCTTCGACCAGAGGGTCTCGGCCACCGCCTCGCCGCCCAGCAGGACCAGCACCGGGCGGTGCCGGCCCTCGTCCAGCAGGCCGCACTCCACCAGGGCCTGGGCGTAGGAGGGGGTGACGTTGATGACGTCGACGGCCTGCTCGGCGCAGTAGTCGGCCAGGCGCTGGGTGTCGCGGCGCAGGGCCTCGTCCAGGACGTGCACCTCGTGGCCCTCGACCAGCCAGAGCAGTTCCTCCCACGACATGTCGAAGGAGAACGACACCGTGTGGGCGATCCGCAGGCGCCGGCCGCCGGCCGAGGCCACCACCGG
>NZ_JAQYWZ010000792.1:0-630 GCF_036290945.1 Streptomyces sp. BE303 | reverse complement strand
GGCCCGCCAGCGCACCACGTCACCGGTGCGGTACATCCGCCCGCCCGGCTCGCCGAACGGGTCCGCGACGAACCGCTCCGCCGTCAGACCGGGGCGCTTCAGGTAGCCGCGGGCCAGGCCCACGCCGGAGACGTACAGCTCACCCGGCACACCGACCGGGACGGGCCGCAGGTGGCCGTCCAGGACGTGCGCGACGGTGTTCCAGATCGGCCGGCCCACCGTGGCGGTCGCGGAGTCGAGCGTGCCGCCGCCCAGGGTGTTGATGGTGTACTCGGTCGGGCCGTACAGGTTGTAGCCCATCACGCCGGGGGTGTCGCGCAGCTTCGACCAGAGGGTCTCGGCCACCGCCTCACCACCGAGCAGGACCAGCACCGGGCGGTGCCGGCCCTCGTCCAGGAGTCCCCGGTCGACGAGCGCCTGGGCGTACGACGGCGTCACGTTGATGACGTCCACCGCGTGCTCGGCGCAGTAGGCCGCGAGGGCCTCGGCGTCGCGGCGCAGGGCCTCGTCCAGGACGTGCACCTCGTGGCCCTCGACCAGCCAGAGCAGTTCCTCCCACGACATGTCGAAGGAGAACGACACCGTGTGGGCGATCCGCAGGCGCCGGCCGCCGGCCGAGGCCACCACCGG
>NZ_JAQYWZ010000791.1:0-874 GCF_036290945.1 Streptomyces sp. BE303 | reverse complement strand
GGGCGAGTTCGCCTGGCCCTCGCTGGTCACCAACAACGAGATGCTGCGCACGCTGCCCGTCGGACTGGCCCAGTTCCAGAACCAGTTCGCCCCCCGCTGGGATCTCCTGATGGCCGGCTCCGTGCTGGCCGCGATCCCGGTCGTCCTCGCCTTCGTCCTCCTCCAGCGGACCTTCGTCCGCGGACTCACCGGTGGTGCGGTGAAGGAGTAGGACGAGAACCCCCCGAGTCCAGGTCGGGAGACCCGGGGCACGGGTGCGGTCGAGTGCCTGAGGGTGGCACCCGACCGCATCTGCGGGTCCACCGTCTCGCGCGCACAGCGACGCGGCGGGCACCGGCCTTCAGCTTCCACCGAAGGAGGCAGTCCCGGCCGCGCGGGAGCCGGCTCAACGTCACCTGGCGTGATCCGCGTGCGCCGCGAGTCCTGGAGCCTGCGAGGACCCGCGATCCCCGGGCCGCGGACCGGCACCGTCAGCCGTTCCGCGGCCCGGCTGCTCGTCTCGGCCGTGCGCCCACCGCCGAGCAGGCGCAGCCACATGGGACCGTCTCAGCGCTTGTCCCCTCGTGATTGCGGCCAACGTAGGTCTGCGCCGACCGGAGACAGTCAGGCAGGCGGGTCCGTGAGGCATCGGCGGACCGGTGTGCAGTCACCGTCGAGTGCTGCCGCAACAGCCCCCCTCGGTGCCGTCGGTCACGGGCGGCACCGAGGGGGCCGGGGGCGGTGGCGGACAGTTTCAGGGCAGAGCTGCCCGCCACCGCGTTCGGGGGCCGGGCCGGCCGGGGAGTCCGGCGGCCCGGCGTTCGGGGGGTGCGGTCCGGCCGGTCGTCAGAACCGGGCGATCACGTACCGGTCGACGGTGTCCTCGTCGAGCTCG
>NZ_JAQYWZ010000790.1:0-48757 GCF_036290945.1 Streptomyces sp. BE303 | reverse complement strand
GGATACCGTGTTCCTCTACGGGGTGCCATAACGGATGTGACGCCCCCCACCGGAGGTAAGTCAGCGTATGAGTTCAAAGCGCAGCAAGAATCCAGCCCTGCCCGTACTCGACGACGCATTCCGACTCGCGTCGGTCAAGGACGCCGAAGAGTCCACCCGTGACTTGGCCGCGCGGCTGGCCACCACAGAGCTGCGCCGCGTTTCCCACCCGGGCCGGGTCACCTGGGAGCCCATCGATCAGGCCGAGCCCGTACCGGTCCCGCCGACTGTGGTAGACGGTGACGGGGACCTGTGGCTGCGGGACCGGGGCACCGGCACCTGGACCATGCCCGAGTTCAACCCGAAGGATTTCCCGGCCCGCTGCGGCGAGGTTCTGACGTGGAACGAGCTTGCCTGCGAGTACGGCCCGCTGACCGCGTTGGCCGACGACCGCCGCATCGGCGGCGGCCGGCGCTGACCGCGCAGCCCTCCGGGACGACCGCACCCCTGAAGCGCCCGTTGCGGGTAGCCGGGAGCTCCAGCTCACCGCCGAGCCCGACGATGGCGGCCAGCAGGTGAGCGTGGTGGTTCGCGTGCGACGGCCTTGAGCAGCGCGGTGCGAGCCAGGAGCCACCCGACGTCCTCGAGCCACTGCGCGCCCGACCGCTGGCGCCCGCCCGCCGCTCTGGAGACTTCGACAAGCAGAGCCGCGCAGAACGATGGTTGGCACGCTCGCGGGTCTGAGACCCGCCGGAGCGTTCAGTAAGCAACAGGGAGGGGTGTCGGCGTACATCTGTACCTGCCCAGGGCGGTACAGCCGGAGGTGCTCAGTCCCATACCGGTTCAGGGTCGGCGGAGGCGAGGTGCCCTGCGTAATCGGAAGGCGCCGCAGGCGGGCGGTGCGGGACACTTCGCCGGGTGATCGTGATGCAGCCTGTCCTTGAGATCTATGCTCCTGGCGGTTTCGACCTCTGGCCCGTCGCCGAGATCGAGCCGTTTGGCTTCCTGCCCCTGAGCGGTGAGCTCTCGGCCGCCGAGATCGGGACGGCGGTGATGCGCATCGCCAGCTGCAATGACATCGATCCCGATGATGACCTCGGCGGCCCCCGCCGCCCGCCCCGGCCTGCCGACCCACTCGGTTCGTCCCTCCACGGACTGCTGACCTTCGAGACCCTCTTCGCGGCCGGCGGGCTGCGGGTCGCCGACGAGTCCGCCAGCATCACCTTCCTGCCGGGCTGCTGCGACGGGCTGGAGGACTGGCGCGACTGGCACCGGCTCGTCGATGGCGGCGACCTGCTCGGCTTTGGCCACGACCCGGTGTCACCGCTCGCAGAGCGCTTCGGCGACACCGTCCGGCTGACGGTCAACGCCGAGCAGAGCGACAGCCCGATGATCAAACTGTCCGTCACCGAACTCCGCCACCTGCTCGCCGGTGCCGAACGCGACATGGTCGACTTCCTCTCGCTGACCGCCGACTGGGCCCGCCGGAACCTGCCGCCCGGCTACCGCGATCCCGTCACCGCAGCCCTCGCCCGAGTTCTCGACCTTCCTGCTCCAGTTGTACCGCCGGAGCAGTAACGGCGTCCGCCCGGACGGCACGAAGAAGTTGATCGCCCTGGCCGAGGGCCTGCAGAGTTCACCGAGGCGTGGGCCGACCCGCTGCGCGACTGCCGCCGACGTGGCATGCGCGACCCCGAGCTGATGGTCGGCGACGGCGCCATGGGCCTTCGGCAGGCGCTCGCCGAGGCGTTCCCGGCCGCGCGGCCACAGGGGTGCTGGGTTCACAAGGCCCGGAATGTCTCGAACCGTCTGCCGAAAGTCGGCACAGCCCGGCGCGACGAAGGCCATGCAGGAGATCTACAACGCGGAGTCCCGCACCCATGCCGAAAAGGCGATCGAGGTGTTCGAGAGGACCTACGGAGCCAAGTTCCCGAAGGCCGTCGCGAAGATCACCGACGACCGGGACGGACTCCTCGCGTTCTACGACTTCCCCGCCGAGCACTGGATCCACCTGCGGACCACCAACCCCATCGAGTCGACGTTCTCCACCGTCAACCCCGAACCAAGGTCACCCGCGGTGTCGGCAGCCCCATGGCCGCGCTGCTCGCGATGGTGTTCAAGCTGGTCGAGTCGGCTCAGGCCAGATCGCGCGCGATCACCGGCGCCGACCTGGTGTCCCTGGTCCGCACCGGTGCGCGGTTCGAGAACGGGGTCCTGGTCGAGCGCGAGGAGCAGGCCGCGTGACCCTCCACGACATCCTGCAGAACTCAGACGAGCACGTCCGCTTCGCGCCTCCCCTAGGAGCTGCGACAGGTCGCTGAGGCGGACGAGGTCGACGAACGGTGGAAATGCCTGAGCGGCGCCACGAGTCGGCATGTCACCCTGAGGTCGCCCAAGGCGGTCCGCCGGACCATCGCAGGAGTGAGCAATGAAGTATGTCGATCTCGATGCCCGAGTCGGCGAACTGACCGGGGTCCTCGACCCCGGCCCCTACCTTGAGCTTCTGCCTGCGCCGAGCACCAACCTGCCCCCGGGCGCCAGGGCGTTCGCCACCGACCCGAGCCACTACGACTTCGCCGGGCGGCGCTGCGTCAAGGACATGACGCTCCACCAGGCGACCTTCTTCCAGAAGGGTCAAGCCCTCGACCTCCGCCTCCGTCACAACTGTTGGAGGCGCGAGGAGGACCTGGTCATTCGTCATGCGGGGGTGACAGCCGTCCAGATCAGCACTCCGAACGAGCCCTCGACCTGGGACAACCTCGGCACGCTGATCCTGGACGAGATCCTTCCGCACGACCAGGGCTGCACTCACGAGATGGCCTTCAGGCCCGGGTCGGTCATCGTCACCTGCAACGACATCACCGCTACCTGGGTCGCAGCGCACTGCCCCGCAGCCCATGGAGGCTGAACAGGCTCACTGCCTCACCCGTAGGTCTTGACTATTGCTCGTTCTCCTGTCGCCCGGGCACCCGGCCGAAAGTGCCCGGGCCGCCCCGCCCGGGGCCGAGACGGCACCCGCAGACCGGCCTGACGGGGGAGCCGGTTCGGGTGCCCCGTTGGTGGGCCGATCCGGAGGCGCCTGCCAGGCCGTTGGCGCGGAGGGGGTGGGAGGGTGCAGGGTGTCACCATGTCCGAACGCCGCGATCGCCGCCGTCTGCACGCCCGCGCCCGAGCTCTCGGGGTGCCCATCGGGCAGGCCGACCGCCGGGCTTCCCTTCGCCGGCCCGGGCCGCGGGTTGTGGAGCCCGCGTGGCCGCGCACCGCGCTGCCGGACCGGGACGAGACTCCTGCAGTCGTCCGGGCGATGCCTCCGGTACTGGTGGCGTGCTGCACGGTCACGCGCGATCGGCAGGTCACGGACGGCGGGACCGTGATGGTGCTGACACGCCACACGGCCGACTGTCCGGTCTGGTCCGCCCGCTGACCACGGGCCCGGGCGGACCCAACCGCGGGAGCGGTGTTCTGCCGGGTGCTCTGGTCAGGCTCCTGCGTCTGCCGACAGAAGCGGCGGTGCTCGCGGTCCTACTGGTCGCTACCCACCAACGCGCTCGCAGGGAGGACGGGGTGTTTCAGGCCTCCTGCGCCGCGGCCTCCGACCGACCCCCGCAGGCGCGGGGAGCAGCGGCCCGGCCTGGTGGGCGGGCCGTATCGGGTGGATGCCGTTGTACCGGATAGTCGTCTTTCCTGAGGTTCGGCCTGGGGGTCGGGCGGTTCCGGTCGTCTGACGATTCACGTCGCCTGCCCGGCGGGATTCGTCAGACGCGCCCATGGGACCGTCCGGACCCCTCCGCGGGTTGCGGTGGACGCGGGCAGGGTTGCGGGCGGTCGCTGGGGCACCCGGGTCTGACCGTGCGGCCGTTACCCACCGGTGGGCACTGACGCATGGTCAAGTCTCGGGCCAAGCTGAGCCGGTGGGCCCATATGGATATACGAAATTACGCCAGAGGTGTTGCCCCCTCCAGGGGGCGGGCGCCCGTCGAGGCGTCCCTCTCCGGCGGGTTCCTGGCGGGCTCCCGTGGTGCGTGGAGTGTTTCGGGGTGTCGGCGGGGGCGGCCCGCCCGGGAGTGCCGCGCGGGTCGCGCTCGCCCCGGACCGGATCTGTCTGATCGGGAGGGATTCTGACGTTCCGTCATGCGTGAGGTCCGCGCCCCGGTAGGCTGGCGCCAGGCAATGGGTCGTATGTCGGGAAGGCGAAAGAAGACTTGTTGCCGAATGAGCCGTATACATACCGTCTGGTCCTGGAGCCCGAGGTCAGGGAGTGGCTGCACGGGCTGCGGCGCACCGACCGGGTGTCGCTCGACCAGGTCGCCGCCGCGATCACCGCCCTGCGCCGCGTGGGCCCCGCTCTCGGCCGGCCCCTGGTGGACCGGATCCGGCACTCGGGGATTCCCAACCTCAAGGAGCTGCGGCCCGGGTCGTCGGGCGGCACCGAGGTCAGGCTCCTGTTCGTCCTGGACCCGGGGCGCCGTATCGTGGTCCTGGTCGCCGGTGACAAGCGGGGCCGCTGGCAGTCCTGGTACCGCACGGCGATCCCGCTGGCGGAGGAGCGCTACCGCCGGTACCTCCGGCGGACGGAGGAGCGGACGGACTGATGACGGAGCTCGGGAGCTACGGCGACGACGCCGAGTTCCTCGCGGAGTTCCACCCGCGACCGGGCGACGCGGAGCGGGTCGTCCGGGCGGCGGATCGCCTGGTCGCGGAGAACCGCGGTCGGATCCTCGCCGGACTGCGCCGCCTGACCGGCACCGGCGTCCCGGACCTCGCCCGCGCCATGGGCGTGGACGCGCAGGTGGTGGCGGCGTTGGAGGCGGGCCGGGAGACGTCCGCGGGTGCGGTGCTCACCTTCGTGAGGGCGCTGGGAGGGCACTTGGTTCTGGAGGTCGTACTCGCGGGCGGGCGCCGCGCGGGGTTCGACCTGCCCGCCACCGCCTCGCCGGCCACGGCGGAGGACTTCGGGGAGTGGACCGTCCGGCGTCGGGAAGCGGCCGCGGCGGCCGTTGCGCGGGTGGGCGCCGCGCTCCTCTTCCCGGAGGCGCCGGCCGCCGAGGTCCGCAGGTCGCTGGACCAGCCGGGCACGGCGGAGTGCGGGGGAGCGGTCGTCGACGTGCTGCTGGTCGCCGTCGTCGACGGCTGGCGGGCCGAGATCGGCTGACAGGCGCGGGCGGGCACGGGCAGACGCCGGCAGGCATGAGCAGGCATGAACGGGCACGAGCAGGCACGGACGGCGAACCGCCGGGGCGCGCCGCGCGGCCGGCCGCCGGGCGGTCAGCCCGCGGTGCCGCGGCGCGCGTAGGTGCGGATGCGGTAGCGCAGGCCGGACGTCGAGGTCCGCGGGCCGAGGTCCTCGCTGACGGCCCACGCGGGACCGACGGCCGGGGCGTGGGTGTCGCCCTCGACCGACAGGTCGATCTCGGTCACCGAAAGGGTGTCGGCCCGGTCGATGGCCGAGCGGTAGAGCTGCCCGCCGCCGATCACCCAGGCCTCGGCGGCCAGGGCCGCCCCGGCCGTCTCGGCGGCCAGTCGCAGGGCCTCGTCGAGGGAGCCGGCGCGGTCGGCGCCGTCCGAGGTCCACTGCGGGTCGCGGGTGACCACGATGTTGCGCCGGCCGGGGAGCGGGCGGAACCGCGGCGGGAGCGACTCCCAGGTGCGGCGGCCCATCACCACGGGGTGCCCCAGAGTGGTCGCCTTGAAGTGTTCGAGGTCCTCGGGCAGGTGCCAAGGCATCGTGTTGTCCGCGCCGATCACGCCGTCCGGGGTCTGGGCCCAGATCAGTCCGATCCTCATACCGCGACCGGTGCCTTGATGGCCGGGTGGTGCCGGTAGTCGACCACGTCCACGTCGGAGTAGGCGTAGTCGAAGAGCGACTCGGCCTGCCGAAGGCGCAGCGCGGGGAAGTCGAACGGCGTGCGGGTGAGCTGTTCGGTCACCTGCTCCACGTGGTTGTCGTAGATGTGGCAGTCACCGCCGGTCCAGATGAACTCCCCCGGCGCGAGGCCCGCCTGCTGGGCGACCATGTGGGTCAGCAGGGCGTAGCTCGCGATGTTGAACGGAACCCCGAGGAACAGGTCGGCACTGCGCTGGTAGAGCTGGCAGGAGAGCCTGCCGTCGGCCACGTAGAACTGGAACAGCGCGTGGCACGGGGCGAGCGCCATCGCGTCCAGCTCGCCGACGTTCCAGGCCGAGACGATCATCCGGCGGGAGTCCGGGTCGCTGCGCAGGGTGTCGAGGACCCGGCCGATCTGGTCGATGTGCCGACCGTCGGGGCTCGGCCAGCTGCGCCACTGCACGCCGTAGACGGGACCGAGATCACCGTCGCGGTCGGCCCACTCGTCCCAGATGGTCACGCCGTGCTCGCGCAGCCAGCCGACGTTGGAGTCGCCGCGCAGGAACCACAGGAGCTCGTACACCACGGACTTCAGGTGCACCTTCTTGGTGGTGACCAGCGGGAACCCCTGGGTGAGGTCGTAGCGCAGTTGGTGCCCGAAGACGCTCCGGGTACCGGTGCCCGTCCGGTCGGTCTTGGCCGTCCCGGCGGTGAGCACGTGCTTCAACAGGTCTTCGTACTGGGTATCCACCACGAGCGGCAAGTCTACGTGCCCGTCCGATGCCCCGATTGTCCCGGTCCGGTACCCCGCGCGCGGCCGCGCAGCGCCGGCGGGGTCGGGGTTCGTCGCTCCTGCGTCGGGCCCCCGCCGTCGCGTGTCCGGTCGGTGTCGGAGGCTCGCCGCGAACGGGCGCGGAAGGAAGGGGTTCCTCCGGGGACCGGTGCTGATCCTCTCCCCGGACGCGGAGCGGCTGTACGTCCGCTCCGCGAGTTGCTCACCGGCGTCGGGAACGGCAGCGGCCGGGTGGCGGCCGTTCCCGCCGACGTCGACAAGCCCTGACCGCCGGGCCGGGCCTCAGCCGGCCGTCCCCCGGGCGGAGGTGTCGGGGGTGAGGCCGTCCTGCGCCTGCCGGGCGCGTTCGGCGAACAGCTGGGTGAGGAGAGTGAGTCCGGGCGCGGTGAGGCCGGCGCCGGGCCCTTGGCCGCGCACGAGGAGCAGCGTGCTGCCGACCCGGACCAGCGCGACCGCCGTGCCGCTGCCCTGGATGCGGAGGGCGCTCTGGTCGCCGCTCCGGGGGACGGCCGCCGTCGGCTGCTCGCCGGGGGTGCTTTCGAGCATGGCGTCGAAGGCGCGGGCGGCGGTCTCGGGGGAGGTGAAGGCGGTCGCTGTGAACTCGACGGTCTGCGCCGAGACCGAGGCGAACGTTACTGTGGCGTAGGCGAGTTGGAGGTCGCAGGCGTCCGGAGGCAGGCAGGGGAGCGGGCCGGCGGTGCCCACACCCGTCCCGCTCCCGGCACCCGTCCCCGACTCCGGCGCTCGCTGCACCCGCCAGCCGATCGGCATCGCGCCCTCGCCGGGCAGCACCGCTCGGAGCAGCGACGGGTCCCGAAGCGGCTGCGCGGCGTGTGCCAGGCCGGGCCCACCGGGCTTCAGCAGCGGGCGCGAGCTCAGGTGGATGCCGAGCGCCACCAGAGACGTGATCAGGACCAGGGCGAGCGCCACCACGATGCCGGCGCTGCTCCGCCGCCCGGCGAGCAGTCGGGCACGGGCGGCGTCCGGGCCCATCCGCAGCTGAACGGTGGCGGGGCCCTCTGGCCGTGGGCCGGTCCGCAGTTGCACGGTGCGGGGGTTCTTCGCCGGTGGTGCGCCGGCCTTACCCGTCCGCAGCTGGACGGTCTGCGGGCCGGAGGGTGACTCGGAGGGTTTCCCGAGTTCCGTGGTGGCCAGGTACTGCGCGAACGCCACGTCGGAGGCCAGCAGTCGGGCGACGGCCGCGGTCAGCAGCCTTCGCGCCTTCGGGTCCTGCGGGTCCGACGCGGCGGCGGCGAGCGCCTGCGACCCCTCCGGCATCATCCGCAGCCGGGCCCGCACCACGTCCGCCACCGCCTGATGCGCTCCGTCGCCGAGCAGCGCCGCCACCACGGCCGCTTCCGGCCCCAGACCGTCTTCCATGGCAACTTCCCCCGTCGCGCGAGTAGTTGCCTCCACCATCCCGGACCACTGCTCAATTCGTACCCACGCCGAAACGGAACGGAGACGCAACTGCAACCCCACCCGGACGAACCGGGTGGCGGCGCGGACGGCGCGGACGGCGCGCTCAAGTCGGCACGGGAGCGAGGCGCTTGACTTCCCACAAGGTCACGGCGGTCTCGATGTGCCGGACCCCGGGGAGTGGGCTGATGCGCCGGTCGATGTAGTCGTACAGGTCGGCCGGGTCGCGGAAGATGCCGCTGGCAACCAGGTTGGACGTGCCGGTGGTGGCCGCGGCGAAAGCGATCTGCGCATGGGTGGCGAGGGTTTCCCCCACGATGCGTAGGTGCGCCGGCGCGACGTTCAGCCAGATCCGGGTGGCGGTCCGGTAGCCGAGGAGCCGCGGGTCGAAGTCGACCGAGAGGTTCAGGGCGCCCGCGCCGCGGAGGCGGTCGAGGTGGCGTTGGATGCTGGAGGGGGAGCGGCGGGCGGCCGCGGCGAGTTCGGGCAGCGACGCGCGGCCGTCGCGGGCCAGCTCCCTGAACAGGATGTGATCGGTTGTGTCCAGGTCGAGCGGGGTGGCGCAGGGCGCAGGGGAGGGCACCGCGGCCGCGGTGCCCTGTGACCCGAACCGCGTGGCGTGCCAGGTGCTCGTCGCCCCGAGGAAGACGCGCATCATGCAGTGCGCGCTGACGGAGAGCACCCGCGGGGTGCGGGGGAGCTTCTCCACGAGGAGTGCGTTGAGTTCGTCAGCCGAACGGGCGTCGAGCGCGCAGTAGAGCTCGGTGCCGTCCGAGGCGATGGTGACCCAGCTGGTGTCGGAACGGCGGGCGAGGGCTTCGGCGACGGTTCCGGCGGCGTCCGGGGCGCAGTGCAGGCGCAACAGCCAGCGGCTCAGCCCCAGACGGGAGGAGACGGGCCGGCCGATGATGCGCAGGCCGAGGCCGCGTAGTCGCCGGTAGCGGCGGGCAACGGTGCGTTCGGACACCTCGCGGTCTCGCGCGATGCGGCTGAAAGGCGCGCGGCCGTCGAGTTGGAGAGCCCGGAGCAGGTGCTGGTCGAGCTCGTCGACGGTGTCGCGATCCACCGGTACACCTCGGTTCCTCGCCGGATGGTCCCGTTTTCAAGCGTACGGCTTGAGCCGTAGCGGGAGGGACCTGGATGGTGACCGGGTCGCCGTCCGTCCGGTGGGTGGCGGCCTTGGTCGGCGCGTGCGCCGAGGCCCCGGGCCGCACCGGGAACGCCCGCTCCCACCGACCGCCCCCGGCCCCACTGACACCCCTGCCCCGTCCATCGACCTCACGGAGGATCCACCCGTGGCCACCACCCCGATTCCCCTCATCGACCTCAGCCGCTGGACGTCCGACCACAGTGCGGACCGGGAGCGACTCGCCGCCCTGGTCGACCGCTCCCTGCGGTCCAGCGGCTTCCTCCTGGTGACCGGGCACGGCATCGAACCGGAACTCCCGGGCCGCGTACGCGCCGCGGCGAACGACTTCTTCCACTTGCCCCAGCCCGTCAAGAGGCCCTACGACCAGAACCGGCGCGGCTGGATCGGCCGGGAACGGGTGACCACCGCCAGGTCCGAGGGCACCCTCACCCCGCCGGACCTGCTGGAGGTCTGGTCGTGCGCCGTCGACTCCTCCGCACGCCCCGGCGTCCCGCAGCAGACACCCGGCCACTGGCCCGACGAAGTCCCCACCCTGCACCCGCTCGTCACGGCATACACCGCCCGGATGCGTACCCTGGCCGACACGCTCCTCGCCGTCATGGCGACGGCGCTGCGCCGGCCGGCCGACTTCTTCACCCGTCACACCGCCCGCCCGCACTGGGACTTCACCATCAACTGGTACCCGGCGGCCCACGAAACCGGCACCGCCGCACCCGGCCAGTTCCGCGTCGGACCGCACACCGACTTCGGTCTCGTCACCCTTCTGAACCGGCAGCCCGGCAAGGGCGGCCTCCAGGTCCACGACGAGGAGGCGGGCTGGCAGGATGCCCCCTACGAGCCGGGCGCCTACACCGTCAACATCGGTGACCTCATGGCCCGCTGGAGCGGAGACCGCTGGCGCTCCGGCCGCCACCGCGTCCTGCCCCCGCCCCCCGAGGCGCCGCAGGAGGAACTCACCTCACTGGTGTACTTCCACGCCTGCGCGCCCGACACCGGGATCACCTCACTGCCGGCACCACTCGGCCGCAGGCCCCACAGCCGGGTACGCGCCGGAGACTACCTCCAGGACAAGATGCGCGCGATTCTCGACTGACGGCGTCCCTCCCTCCGCCTGATCCCCGAACCGCCGCTGCGATCCGCCTCCCCGCCGTACGGACGGGTCACCGCCTCGGGCGCCCGCCCGTCGGTGCACCGGTCCCACGCCGCCCACACGGCTTCGGCGAGGGCCGCCGGCAGGGACTCCCTCGTGCGCGGGGTGTGAGGGGCGGTCCCGGGGACGGGCACCGCCGGCGGTGTCCCTTCCGTCATCGGGCGTCTTCCCTCCCGCTTCCTGGATCCCCTGCGGCGCCGGGGCGGGGCGTCTGTCCGTCCCTGTTCGGGTCGGAGACTACCTTCCCCTCGGACACGGAAAAATCTGCTCTGGCGGGAGTAGACATTGATGTCGGCTGTGGTTAGTGTTTCTCTCGTAGCAAGCAGTCGAGAGGTACCCGCCAGACACGAACTGGCGGGAAGTGTGACGGAAGTTCGCAGGTCGGCACGGTTGCGGGGCCCTGAAGCCAAGGAAGTGCAGTGCGGCGACAGGACCGGTGGCCGGGCCCGGTGGCCCGCAGTGATCAGGGGCCACCACCGGGCGGTACCGCCGCCGACAGACGCAGTACCCCAGCAAAGGCGCCGGACTGCGGGCGCGCGTGCCGGGGAGGTCCGGACAGCGGGGTTCCACGCCGAGCTCGTGAGCAGGACGGGCGATGGAGCCGGCAGCCGGACCGGGTGGCAGTCCAGGGCTGCCGAAGCAGTGCGCCGTACCAGCAGTACCCGTGTGAAACCGCAGTTCGCAGGAATGTCAGTGACGCAGAGGAAGAACGGAGGGCGCAAGCGCCATCAGGATCGCCCGGCCCGTGAGGCAGCAGTTCAGTCCGGGCGGACACCGCAGACCCCTCAGCTACGAAGGACGGTGGTTTCCGGTCACGCATTCGCGATCCCCGCACGCCCCATCCCCCGGGGCAGTGCGGAAACAGAGGGCCGGCCCAGGCCGGTAGATGGTGTTGTTCCCCTTCGGGGCCCCGGAGCCGCAATGGCGCCGGGGCCCCTCGACGCGTTCCCCAGGAACCAAGAGAGGTGTAGTGACGACGACGACCGACACGCCCCCCACCCCCAGCAGCTTCGACGACGACGACTACCCCGCCTACACCATGGGCCGCGCCGCCGCCATGACCGGAACCACGGCCGGCTTCCTGCGCACGCTCGGCGACCAGGGCCTCATCACCCCGCTACGCTCCGACGGCGGCCACCGCCGCTACTCCCGCTACCAGCTACGCATCGCCATGCGTGCCCGCGACCTCGTCGACCAGGGCACCGCCATCGAGGCCGCCTGCCGCATCATCGTCCTCGAAGACCAACTCGAAGAAGCCCTGCGCATCAACGAACAGCTTCGCCACGACGCCGGACAGCCGCCCACCGCCGACACCTGACCCCGGCGTCACCGCCTGGCCCGGACGGGCCGCCTGCGGCCCGGTGACTTCCACCCCGGTCCGACAGTGCGACAGAACGCGGGAAAGCCGTCACCCACGGGGTGACGGCTTCCGGTGCGTTCAGGCCTTCGCTTTTCCCCAGGTACGGCCAGGTATCGGTTCCCACCTGGCGGCCCCGGAGGCGAGGCCGGTGCGAGGCCGGTCCGAGAACCGCGGTCGGGCGCGGTCGACGAGGCTACGAACCCTGTGTGAAAGCGGTGGCGTGGTCGGCGGCCCACTGGCGAAACGTTCGCGGTGGCGTCCCCAGGATGTCGGCCACCGCGGTGGTGACGTACGCGGGCTGTCCGACTGCCGCGCTCCACGCGGCGAGCAGCATGTCGACGACCGGGCCGGGCGCCGTACCCTTCCACAGGCTTCGGAACTCGTCCGGCGTGATCTCCTCGAAGTCGATCTTTCGCCCGAGGGCGTCGCCGATGAGGCCCACCTGTGCGGCCTGGGTCAGCGATTCGGGGCCCGTCAGGACGTAGTCGCCTCCGACGTGTCCGTCCCGGTGGAGCGTGCGCGCCGCGACGGCTGCGACGTCGCGGTCGTCGACCGGTGCCGACTCGGCGGCGCCGTAAGGCCACCGGACGACGCCGCCGGCCCGGATCGCGGGCGCCCACCAGGCCGGTGCGTTCGATGCGAGCATGCCCGGCCGGATGACCGTCGATTCGAGTCCGGTGGCCGCGATGAGCCGCTCGATGTCGGCGTGCATCGCTGCGATGGGATTGGGCTGCTGGAAGAAGGGGTGCGGTGTCCGGTGCGGGGAGGAGAGGAAGACGACCCGCCGCACGTGGGCCGCCAGCCGCTCGACGACGGCCTCGGTGGTCCGGGGCGGGGCGGTCCAGACGAGGAAGACCGCGCCGGCACCGTTCAACGCCGGGTCGAGTGTCTCGGGCACGGTGAGGTCGCCGGTGAAGACCTCGACCTTCGCCGGTAGCGTCGCCGCGGCCTCGGGGCGGCGGGTGAGGGCGCGGACCGGTACGCCCGCGTCGAGGAGTTGGTCGATGACGACGCGGCCGATCCGGCCCGTCGCCCCGGTGACGAGCACGGGAGGAGTGTCTGTCTGACTCATGCCGCCCATAAAAACGTTACTCGGTTAAAAAAGCAACTTGGTTATGAATGTTACGGTGGTCGGATGAACGAGCCGACGGGACTGCGGGCCCGCAAGAAGGCGCGGACGCGCGATGCCATCGCCGACGCGTCCATCTCGCTGTTCCTGGAGCGCGGCTTCGACCGCGTCTCGGTCAGCGACATCGCCGCGGCAGTCGAGATCTCCAAGCCGACCCTCTTCCGGTACTTCCCCACCAAGGAGGACCTGGTGCTGCACCGGTTCGCGGACCACCAGGGCGAGGCGGCGCGCGTCGTCCGTGACCGCGGGTCCGGCATCGAGCCGGTGCCTGCGCTGCACCGCCACTTCCGGGCCGGCCTCGATCGGTTCGACCCCGTCACCGGCCTCAACGACCACCCCGAGGTGGTGGCGTTCCATCGGCTGGTGTTCACCACACCGAGCCTGGCGGCACGGCTCACGCGCTACCAGCTAGAAGACGAGGAAGCGCTGGCGGACGCACTCGGCGAAGGCATCCGGGCACGCCTGTGCGCTGCCCAGGTACTCGCAGTCCAACGGGTGCTCGCCCGGACCAACTGGCAGAAGATCGCCGACGGTCGAACCGCGCGCGACGTCCACACCGAGGCCCTGGCCGACGCCGACCAGGCATTCGAACACCTGCGGTGACGGGCGGCACGCCCGCCCGACGAAGAGTCCACAGCCCAGTGCACGCATGACCGCGGGCCCGGCCGAGACGCCGACCGCCGCCGCATCGCCGGGCGCGATCCCCGGCATCGTTGACACGTCCTTCGGTCGGGCCGCTATTCGCAGCTACTCCGGCGTCAACCCCCGAAGGACCTCCGGAGCCGACCGTCGTGTCTGCGCCTGCGCCGCCGGGAACGTCCCACTCCCACGCTGCTCGCCGTCCGGGCCGGCCGCCGCACTGCCGCGCCGCAGCCGCGGTCGCCGGGTTCCGGCCACCCCGCGCCTGCCTCCTGCCGCAGACCGGCCCTGCGGCTCCGACCGCCCGGTCGCGGCGCGGTCATCCTCTGCTCCTGAAGGTACTTCCGGCGGCGCGTTCGCGGGCTGCGGCCGGGACTACCGGGCGTCGCGTCGCCGACGCGCGCGCTCGAACTCGGCGACGTCCGACATCCAGGGACCGTGCTGTTCGAGTGCGGCGCAGCCGCCGCGGACGAAGGTGCTCACCAGCTTTCGGTACCCGCCGATCCCGTCGACCAGGCCGTACTCGACCCGGTACTCCGGATCCGACCCGCCTTCCCCCTCGCGCAGCGTCGTGACCCGGGCGACGGAGTCCGCGTAGAAGTGGAGCTGGATCCCTTCGCCCATCTCCTCGTCCTCGATGGTGAACACCTCGTTGTCCGTGGCCGAGCGGTCGCCGACGAACTCCCAGAACTCCGCGGTGGCAGTGCGGGGGCTGTCCTGCCGCCACTTCTTCTCGGCGCCCTTGTCGTCGGTGAACGACAGGACCGTCTTCCTCGCACCCCCGTCCGTCCTCGCACCCCCGTCGAGGTCGGTGCGGTGGTCGGCGCCCTCGTCGTCATCCTCCATGGGGGTGTTCCTGGAGCGGTTCGCGGCCTCCGAGCACATCAGGAAGCTCACGGTGCGCACCGCGTCATCGACCAGTTCAGGATGTGCACGGCGTACGGCCGCTTCGACCGCGGTCTCCATCCGATGCCAGTCGTGCCTGTCCGTGGCGCGGTTTCCCCGTCGCGGATCGCGGCCGATCCGCAGCGCGGCGCACGCCTGCTCCGCGGTGGCGATCACCCGCAGGACCTCGGGCAGCAGCGCGGGTTCGACGGCATCGGGCATCCGTCGGGGAACGGTTCCGCCGTGCAGGTACTGGCCCGTGAACCTCAGGATCGCGGCGTCGAGTGGACCGAGTACCGCTCCGCGCTCGGCGCGACGGCGGTCCGCGTGGTACTCCTGGGCCCGCTTGCCGTTCGACGTCTCTGTCGCCGCGCGCATCGCCGCGCATACCTGACCGCGCTCGAGCAGACCGATGTCGGCCCCGTGGGCGATGAGCCGGCTCCTGTCCCACCGGATGCGCCGGAAGAGTGCGTCGACGTCCGCGGGTGCGCCGAGGAGGATCGGGTCCAGGAGCGCGACGGCGGCGTTCTCGTCGAGCCGGCCCCGGGTTCCGGCGTCGTCGCACAGCGGGAGGATCGCACTCCACAGCAGCAGGTGTCTGGCCAGGTCCTCCCGGATCACGGCAAGATGGGCTTCGCCGATCGAGAACGTGAACGTGCGAGGTTCGTGGTTGGCGTCGGCCCCGGCGCCGAGCGTCAGCTTCAGCTCGCCGTCCTCGCGGACGACGTTCGGGATCCAGCCGCTCCTGCGAGTGAAAACGATGTCTCTCATGGACTCAGTCTTTCCCGGAACGGCACCGGCCGGTACCACGGTGGTGTTGCAGCCCCACCCGCACCATCCCTCGACGTCGACGGCCCGGCCAACTTCCGTGTCCGGCCGCCCGGCAGGCCCTCGGCGTGGAAAAGATCTTTTCCACGCTCGCCTCGTCCGGTACGGTCGCGGAGTTGTTTTCGCTGCTGGGAGGCCATGAGCTGCGCACGTGGCCCCGGGTGCCCGCCGACTGAGAGCAGGTTTCTTCATGGCATGTCGTATCGGTGAGCTGGTGCTCGGTTGCCGCGATCCCGAACTGTTGGCGCAGTTCTGGTGCGAGGTCCTGGGCTACGTCGTGGTCGGCCGCGAGGAGGGCTGCGTGGAGATCGGGACGCCGGAAGGGTTCGGCGGTCCGCAGCCCACGATCTTCTTCAGCGTCCGGGACGAGCCGGAGCCGGGGAAGTCCCGGCTGCACATTGACCTCAACCCCACCGACCGCGACCAGGACGCCGAGCTCGAACGCCTTCTGGAGCTCGGTGCCCGCCGGGCCGACATCGGCCAGACCGGGGACGAGCAGTGGCATGTCCTGACCGACCCTGAAGGCAATGAGTTCTGCCTGCTCAAGGCCCGCATCAAGCCGCTCTGACGCTCGTCCGGGGCTCATCGGTCACGCCGCGGTCGGCGGTGCCCCCGCAGCCGCGGCGTGACCCGGGGTTGTCCGGAACCGGCACGCACCGCCTTGGTGCAGAGAAGCTGTCGCACGACGGCACGAGGCGGTTGACGGAACGACGGGGACGCCCGTGCGGCGGATCCCGCGCTCAGCTGCCGCGAAGCCCGGCGATCTGCTGCGCGAGCTGGGCTGCCTGCGCGTCACGCTCGGCCTTGAGCGCCGCGAACGCCTGTGGCTGCTGGGCGATCGCGGCCGTCTGGTAGTCGGCTTCGACGGCGAACCAGATCCCGACCAGGTTGGTGCGCGCCTTGCACTCCACATCGGTCTGCGCCATGCGGATCTCCGCGGCGTCCGGCTCGGGTTGCTTCACGGACGGCAGATCCCCTCCGGCCTCGACCGGGTTCGGCGCTCTGAACCCGTCGGCGCGCATGCACTCCGACCAGCGCCCGAAGACCTCCTTCACCCGCGGATCGGTCATCGAGCGGGAGAAGCTCTCGGCCTTGGTCTGTGCCGCGAGCTGGGACGCGCCGCTGCCCGAGCCCTGTCCACCGGGCTGGAGCGACTGGAGATCGGTGTTCACCTTGCCCTGACAGCCTCCGGCCGGCACCGCCTGGCCGTTCGAGCTGGTCAGCGGCTTGCCGGTGGCGTCCCGGCCGAGCAGCAGCGCTTTTTCCGCCGGCTCCCACACCCCCGCCACGCGCCCGGCCCCGCGGCGGAAGCGCGGATTCACCGGCCGTTTCCCGGCACCCGCCGGAGCCGGTGACTCCCGGAGGCACGGGTCGGGGCCGGACCGTTCCCTGGGCATGACCGCGGACGGGGCGCTCGGCCCCGGGCCGGGAGATCGGGCCGGCTGGAGTGGTCGCCATGGACCACCGCTCCGGCCCTGGGCCCGTGGTGACGGCCACGTGTCACCCGAGGACCTGCGGGGCTGCCGGGACCGCATCACCGGAGCGGTCCGCCGACCGCGCGAAGTCCCCGCGCGGAGGTACCCGTTCAGCCGGAGCCCGGACGCCATGGTCGTCCGGGTTGCAGGTGCTGCGCGCGAAGCACCCACGACGCCTACTGCCCGTGTCTACGGGAACGGCCGCTGTTCGGCCTGGTCGGCCCGGTCGGCTGCGGCGCGAAGCTCGGCCCGGACACGTTCGGCGTCCCGGTCGCGGACACCTGCGGTGCCGTTCCGCGAGGGGGGCGGGCCGGCCAGGCGTCGGTGGTTGCGCTCCAGCGCCCAGACAACGAGGACGATCCACAGGACGAGTACGGCGAGTCCGGTCATGAGGGCTCCTTGTCGGGTCTTGGCTCAGCGGGATGCTTCACGCGCGCCGTGGGAACGCTGTGGGGGCAACGGATCATGGGCCCACCCTGCTGCCGTCACGGCCCGGCGAACAGGTCCAATACGGAGCAGGTGGACCCTTTGAGCGTGCTGGTCGCGCCGCGCCGCCGACGCCGCGGATCCTTCACCGGGTGCGGCCCGCCGGCGCACCGAGGCCCAGATCGGGGCCTGCGTGACCGGTCGGCCCGACACTCCCTCGACCTGCTCGTCGTCGACGCCGCCACCACCCGGGGCGACCTCACGATCAGCGAGGTCCCGACGGACAGGCACGATCACCCGGCCCGGTTGTCCGGTCGAACCCGGGTCCACCAAGATCGATACGGCAACGGCTCCGTGGCGTGTATCCACCGCGTCTCACCCTGAGGCGGCGGGCTTCTCCGTTCATACGCCGTCCGTTCTGCCCGGAGGTGCCCCAGGACAGTGAGCGGAGGTCGGGCCGCTCACCCCTCCTCGGGCTCCAGGACGACGTCGATCGTCAGAGCGAACCGGGGTCGGGTGGTCCTTCCGGTGCCCTGCGCCGCCTGGAGCGTCCGGTCACTGCTGCTGCCGAGCCACAGGCCCACGACCAGATCGGGAAGGTACTGCTCCATCGGTACCGCTGTGTGCCGGACGGCCGTGTGGCCGACGGTGAACTGCTTGGAGGAGGGGAGTGCTGCGGCGCCCTCGACGGCGGCGAGGAACTTCGCCGGAACCACGAGAACATCACCGGTGCCCCGGATCAGCCAGTAGACGGCGCTGGCGCTGTGCTCCAACAGGTCATGGAGCTGACGGCGTTTGACGGTCCAGGTGTCCTCGCGCCCGGTGCGGCCGCGGCCTGGTGTCAGCGCGGTGGACTTCTTCACCTGGATGAGGTCTCCCGTCCGCAGCTGGAGTCGGCCGGGTACGCGTATGTCGACGACGACGCCGATGTCGGCACCGTTGGTCCGTTCCTCCTTCTTGGTCACGGTGCGGTGCCCGACCCGCAGATGCGGGCCGGGCACCGCGGCGAGCCGTGTGAGGGAGGGCAGGGCCGTGAACTCGCGGACGAGGCCGGCGAGCAGTGTGGCGGTCAGATGCTCCTCCTCGGCGGCACCGAGATCACCGATGGAACCGGCGAAGTCGGCAACCGCGCGGCGGGCGGCACCCCGCACGAGTCCCTCCAGGCCGAGGTCGGCGAGCCAGGTGGACGACGGAGCGCCCAGCGGTCGCGGGAAGTCGCTCCGGCGGTCGTCGACCGAGGCGGAGACGATGTCGAGCAGCCGATCCTCCAGCGGCCGTGCGGACTCCATCGCGGCCTGCAGCCCGCCGGCACGTAGCTGGACGCCGAGGACCGGACTGCGGGAACAGCGGCTGACCGCCTGTCGGACGGTGGGGTGCTCGCCGGCGAGCGCGAGGGTGAATGCCACGTCAAGACTCCTCAACTGCCTCCCCCAGAGCAGGAGCCACTCCAGCGAGCGCGCCCACACCGTCGGGCGAGCCCGCCTGTCCACGCGCGTGCGCAGTCCGGACTCCGCCACCGGGTCCTGTTCGCCGGCCAGGAGTGCCAGATCGCACCACAGCCCGGCGAGCCGCTGGTCCACGTCGGAATCGATGCGCAGCGGCAGACGGGAGATCCACAGCGCATGACCGCGATCGCCCTCGCGCTGCCGATACGCCCGGGTGAGCCCGACGGCGACCGCCGAAGGAACCGGCAGCGCGGCGGCGACCGCCGGGGTGGCCCATACCGCCCAGTGCACGACAAGCGGAGGGCTGTCAGACCGGGACCACGCCGCCATCGGCCGGTGGGCGCACTCGGCCAGCAGGAGATTCTCCACCCAGGCCCGGTGTGAGCCGGCGAATGCGGCGAAGGCGTCCGGGTCGAGCCGAGTGAGCTCTTCGACGTCGGACGGCATGGCACTCAACGCCGCTCGGCAGCAGTCGAAACACGTCGGCACGACAGAGTGATGATCGGGGCAGGACTCCACCCCGCGACTCTACGGCTCCCGCCCCGGGCACCGTGCGGATCCACGTACGGCTCGTCGAACGGTCGGTGAGGAATTCGCTCGACGTCTCGCACGCCCTCGACCCCGGACTCTCCGGAGCTTCAGCAGAGGCAGACGGCTGCCGGTTCTCCCGGCCGGGGGCTACGAGGCGCGACGCCCGCTCCGCGGCAAGGGCCGGGCCGCCACCGCCGCAGATGTGTTTCGGCCCGCTGCCCGGTTCGGGCCCCCGACCCGGTGCTTCGTGCCCAGAATGGAGGGGCCCTGTCGATGCGGTTTCCGACGCATAGGAAGAAGTGCTCATGAGCGACACGGAGTTCATCAGCGCCCCCGCCCTGATTCTGCGGTCCCTGTCCCGGGATCCCGACCGGACGGCCGTCATCACCGCCGACGGCGCCGGGATCACCGCAGGCGAGTTCGCCGCCGCGACCTACCGCCTTGCCCACGAGCTGATCGCCCGCGGCGTCACCCCCGGCTCGACCGTCTCCCTGCTCACCGCCAACACCCCCGAGGCGCTCAGCGCCCGCTACGCCGCCGGGATCGCGGGCGCCCGGGTGGTCGGCCTGTACGACGGCATGAGCGCCCCCGTCCTCGCCCGGATCGTCGCCGGCGTCGACACCGCCGTCCTCCTCGTGGACGGTGAACGGCACGCGGACGCGGCGGAACTGCTCGCCGTGGCGGACGTGCCGACCGTCCTCACCCTGGGCCCGGGCCCGGGCCCGGATCCGAAGACGATCGGCGAGGACGTGATCGCTTCCTGCGCCCACCGCCCCGCGCGGCCCCCGGCCGTGCGGATCGGCCCGGACGACCACCTGGGTGTCCGCCATACCGGCGGCACCACCGGTATCCCGAAGGGCATCCTCAGCCTGCACGGTCCCTACCGCAGGATCTTCGACGTTCCGTTCGGCACGGCCGGTACGGCGCCGCGCTTCCTCGCGGCCACCGCCCTCGCCCACCTCGCCGGCGTGCTGAGCGACCTGACGCTCCACCACGGCGGCACGGTCGTCCTCCAGCGCTCCTTCGACGCGGGCGAGGTGCTGGCCGCCGTCGAGCGCGAGCGCATCACCGACCTGTGGGTCCTGCCGCCGCTGCTCCACCGGCTGCTGGACCACCCGGCGATCACCACGACCGACCTTTCCAGCCTGGAACGACTGATGTACGGGGGATGCGTCGCCTCCCCGACGCGCATCCGCGAGGCGTTCGGGGTGTTCGGGCCGATCCTGACGAGCGGATACGGGATGTCCGAGGCGCAGAACATCGCCGTCCTCACCCCGGAGGACCACGACCGGCCCGGGCACGCCGGCCGGCTTCCCGTCGGCCGCCCGCTGCCGGGCGTCGAGGTGGTGATCCGCTCCGCGGGCGGTACCGAGGTGCCGACCGGAGAGCAGGGCGAGATCCACGTCCGCTCGCACTCCCTCATGGCGGGGTACTGGAAGCGGCCCGACCTCACCGCCGAGGTGATGCGCGACGGCTGGCTGAGGACCGGCGACATCGGCTGCCTCGACCAGGACGGGTTCCTCTACCTGACCGACCGCCTCACGGACAAGATCATCGTGACCGGCGGGCACGTCTACCCCTCCGAGGTCGAGGACCTGCTCCTCACCCACCCGGCCGTCGCCCGGTGCGCCGTCCTCGGCGTGCGCGACGCCCAGCAGACGGAGCACGTCCACGCCGTCGTCGTCCCCGTCCCGGGACGGCTCCCGGAACTCGACGACGTCCGCGCGTTCGTCACCGCCCACAAGGGGCGCATCTTCGCCCCCGAGGCCCTGCACCTGGTGCCGGAGATCCCGCTCACCTCGGCGGGCAAGCCGGACCGCAGGCGCCTGCGCGAGGCCCTCGTGCACTGACCCCGGCCGGTCCGCGCCCCCGGCCCCCGGCCCCGCCCCCGGTCCCGGTCCCGGCCTCGTCTACGCCCTGCCCCCGAAGAAGACCTGCACCTCACGGATCAGGCCACCGCGCACCGTGATCGCCTCCATGTTGCGGTACCGGCCGCCGGCGCTGAGCTCGTACTCGTAGTGGACCAGGACCAGTTCCTCGTCGGCGGGCGTGACGTGCAGCAGTCGCTGCTCCCGGAAGCGGTCGGCGGTGGGGAAACACCGCTCGAAGAAGGCGGCCTTGTCGATGTGGTCGTCCTGCGGGCTGGTGAAGGTGAAGTCGTCGGCGTACAGGGGCAGCGCCGCGTCCCGGTCCTGCGACCGGTAGCAGCGGAAGGCCGCCTCGACGACACGTGCGGGGACGGTGCTCACAAGGACCTCCATGGTCGGTTGTGCCGGTTGTGCCGGTTGTGCCGGGTGCGGCGGGTGCGGCGGTTGTGCAGGGTGCAGCGGGCGCGGCGGGTGTGGCCTTCGAGCCGGGTGGGGCCGGGGGAAGGCCCGGGAAGACCCAGCAGACATACCCCGCCCGCCGCCCGGCACGACCGGAGGCCCGGAATGCGTGGGCGTCACGCGAAATTCACAGACCGGGGTCTACCGCATAGACGGCGGTGGGTCATCCTGATGCCGCACCGTTTCGCACCCAGCTCCCCGTACGCCGAACTTCGCGCGTCCCGCTGCCCGGGCGGTCCCGCCGCCTGCCTGCCGGACCGCTCGCGCGCCGGACCCCGGCCCGGTGCGGGTCCGGTCGGCGGCAGCCGGGGCCCGAATTCGGCGTCCACCACCCTCACCGGGAGACGCAGATGAAACCACGCACCGCAGCCACCGTCGTAGCCCTGGCCCTCGCGGGCCTCGCCGTGTCGGCGCCCACGGCCGGCGCCAGCGGTACCAAGCTGTCGCAGTCGACGGCCGCCGGCCAGTTCAGGAACGCCGGCATCACCTGGAGCTCCAGCGGCGGATGTACCACCCGGTCCAACTCCACCTGCACCTCGTTCGAACAGATCAACTCGGGCACGGTGAGCACGATCATCACCCTCAAGCAGTCCAGCGGCTGCGCCATCAACATCACGGGCGGGACCGAGGTGGGCCACGCCTCCGGAACCTACAGCCATTACAACGGCTACAAGGTCGACATCTCCCGCAGCTCCTGCATCGACGGCTACATCCAGAACAGCTTCACCTACATCGGCCTCCGGGGCGACGGCTACCCGCAGTGGAAGGCCGCCTCGGGCAACCTGTACTGCAACGAGGGCAACCACTGGGACATCCTGGTCTACTGACCCCGGCACCCGCACCCGCACCGGCCCCACGGCGAGTCGGCGCCGACTCGCCGTGGGGCCCGACCCCCGGGGGAGCCGTTCCGGGCCCGAAGTGCGCCACATCGGTCTCGGCGACCTCGTCAGGCTCCTGGTGGGTGCGGTCGATCCGCGGGTGTGCCCCGGGGACGTGCACGGACTCGCCCACCGAGTCGAGCCGGCGCCTGGCGTCCATGTCGACCGGGTTGGCGTTGGACCGGGCGAGGTCACGCTCGGGGCGGTGGGCAACGACCGCGAGGGGGCCTGCAGGACTCACGGGCTTCTACCCGCCTGTGGTTCCTGCGGCCACGGTCCGGCGAGGGTCCTGAGGGGTCCTCGCCTGGTGGGTCGTCAGGGTCCTTCGTGCGGGACGTAGTGCTGGTTGGGGGAGCGGGCCCGGCTCTAGGCTGTGGGTATGCATCCTCGACTCGGTGAAGACCTCGACCGCCTGCGCGAACTCCTCGACGCGGTGAGTGATCGTGCCGCGCACGTGCTCGCCGGCATCGGGGACCGTCCCGTGGTGCGGGCCGGTGACGGGGCGACCGGTGCCCCCGGTGCCGGCTTGCCGCTCCCGGTGGAGGGCAGCGGCGCCGACGGCGCGTTGAAGCTGTTCGCCGAGCGGTGGGAGCCGGGGTTCAGCGGCAGTGCCGGCCCGCGCTACCTCGGCTTCGTCACGGGCGGCGTGACCCCGGCGGCCCTCGCCGGCGACTGGCTGACGTCCGCCTTCGACCAGAACGTCAGCAACCGCATCGGCTCGGCCGCAGCGGACCTGGAGCAGGAGACGCTCGGCTGGCTGCGCAGTCTCTTCGGACTGAGCGAGGCCCACACGGGCGTCTTCGTCAGCGGCGCGACCATGTCGAACCTCGTCGGCCTCGCCGTCGCCCGCGAGTGGGTGGGGGAGCAGCGTGGCGTCAGCGTCACCCGGGACGGCCTTGCCGCTCTCGGGCCGGTCGAGGTCCTGTCGGGCGCCGCGCATTCGAGCATCGGCAAGGCACTGTCCGTGCTCGGGCTCGGCCGGGGCGCACTGCGGCGGGTGCGGACGCTGGAGGGCCGGGAGGCGGTCGACGTGGGGGCCCTCGCCGATGAACTCGCGTCGCTGGAGGGGCGCCCGGCCGTGGTCGTCGCCAACGCGGGCACGGTCAACACCGTCGACTTCGACGACCTGCAGGCCATCGCCGCACTGCGCGAGCAGTACCCGTTCTGGCTGCACGTCGACGCCGCGTTCGGCGCCTTCGCCGCGCTCTCACCGGCCCACGAGCACCTCGTGGCCGCCCTGGACGCGGCCGACTCGGTCTGCGTCGACCTCCACAAGTGGCTGAACGTCCCGTACGACGCCGCCGTGCAGTTCACCCGCCGCCAGGACCTGCAAATCGCCGCCTTCCACAACACCTCGCCCTACCTCGGCGCCCCGACCGCCGACCCCGACCCCGTCCACCTGGCCCCCGAGAACTCCAGACGGCTGCGCGCCCTGCCCACCTGGTTCGCCCTCACCGCCTACGGCCGCACGGGACACCGCGAGATCGTCGAACGCACCTGCACCGAAGCAGCCCGACTCGGCGCGGCCCTCGCCGCGGAACCGGCATTCCGACTGCTGGCACCGGTGCGCCTCAACGTCGTCTGCTTCACCCTCGCCGGCCGACCCGCTCAGGACGACATCGACGCACTGCTGCGCCGCGTCGCGGCCTCCGGGGAGGCGTTCCTGACGCCGACGGTGTTGGACGGGGTGCCGGCCGTGCGCGCGGCCTTCAGCAACTGGCGCACCACCGGCGCGGACACCGACCGCGTCCTCGCGGCGCTGCGCGCGGCGGCCGCCGCGCACTGACCGGCGGCGCCGCAGTACTTCGTGCCGCACGCGCCACCTCCGCCGGCCGGGCAACAGCCACGACCCCTTCCGGGCAGATACGAAAAGCGGACCGCTCGGCATTCAATCAGCGGGCCGCCGGCTCGGTGGGGTGCCGACATGCGAGTCTCCCTTGCGAGGAGCAGCGGCGCGACCGGCGTACCTGTCCGACGGAAAGCGACGCTCTGCGAGACGAGATCCCTGTGATCGTCCGACAATCTCCCGACAGTATTTCTGGTCACCGGGGAGCGCCGACGGGGCCGAGCGGCATACGGGCGGCCGCCGGCGTCTCAATCAGGGCCTGTCCGTGGTGGCGGTCCAGCAAATCGGGGAGAAGCGGACCGGCCGCGTCGTCACGCTCGGCCTGCCGTCGAATCCCGATGGCGGGGCTGTGACGGACCGGATTCGCCCGGAACGGCTGCCGCCCGCCTTGAGCGAGGGTGGCCGATGCGCGGAGAGGTGCTGCGCGGCAGGGCGGGTCCGTTCGGTGCATGCTCTCGTGTCCTCGCCGGGACCACGGCCTCACCGCCGTCGGCGGTGAGGCCGTGGTCCGTCCGGCTGCTGTCGGCCGCCGTGCCGTGCCGGGGCCTGGCGCAGGAGCACGGGCCTCAGCCCTCGGGACGTTCCGTCGCCTGCCACCACCCCGCCAGTTCGTCGATGATCGGCAGTACGGAATGGCCGCGTGGTGTGAGCTGGTAGGACACCCGGGGTGCGGAGCCGCCGGCGTTGTGTACCGTGCGGGCGACCAGGCGCATGTGGAGGAGGCGGCGCAGGGCGCGGTCCAGGGGCTTGTTCTCGGCCATGCCCGTCGAACGCGCCAGGTCGTTGTGGTAGTGCGGCCCTCCGGCGAGCTGGATCAGCACGGCGAAGACCCACTTGCCGGAGAGGATCCGCACGGCCTCGTACGCGTCGTGGAAGTGTCCGTGTTCCTGGGGCGGTGTGGCCGGATCTGCTGCTGCGCCGGGTCTTCTTCCGGCCGGCTCGCCACGCTCCGCCGGCTCCCGTCCGCCGGGAGCCGGAACCCGGTCGGACCGGGGGGCTCCACCGGGTGGTACGGAGGCCCCGGCCGGAGCGCGGTCGGAAATCGGCAAACCCCTCTCGGAGGCGAGGGCTTGTCCCGGCCGTTTCCCGGGGCGCTGCGGTGGGGGGTATCGGCCGCCGTTGCGCCTGTCGTCCTTCGATGTTTGGAGCGTGCGTGCCACGTTCGTCCGATTTGGACCGAACACCGAGTTTCCCCCTCACGGTGGTCCACTTCGGGCCACTCAGGAACGAGTGTGCCCGCACCAGCTCACGTGCGAATACAATGCCGTCTCGACAAGTCCTTACTGACAATTACACGACAAGCATGTCTGCGGCATTGCAGTGGGTCAACGGTTCGGCGGGGCCGGGGGATTGTCCCGCCATGGCGAATGCCGGGCAGCCCTTCCCCGTCGATCACAGGGCTGCGTCCTCTTTATCCCGTTCGCGCCCAGAAGAGCGCCACCGAGCCTGTCACCACGACTTCGTGCTCGGGGAAGACGGCGTCGAGGGCCGCGTCGAGGTCCTCCGGTCGGTCCAGCCGGTTGGACATGATCCCGTGCCGGTTGGCCAGGCCCAGCTGGAGCCGAGCCGATCGGTTGTGGTCGACCCCCGAGCCCGGGATGGTCGCGCCGAACAGCGTGCCGCCCGGCTTCAGCACCCGCCTGGCGTGTTCGAGGACCACGGCCTTGTCCGCGAGCGTCCCCGGCAGGCAGTGCAGCAGGTGGCACATGCCGACGGAGTCCACTGACCCGTGTGGCAGTCCCCACGGCCGCAGCACGTCGGCCCGGTGGAGCCGCGGACGGTAGCGGCGCAGGCGCCGGTCCGCCGCGGCCAGCGACGACGGGTTGAGGTCCATCAGCGTGAGGTCCGGCGCCGGGACGGGGAAGCGGCACTCGTCGAGCAGCACCCCGGAGGCGACGCCGACGTCCAGGTGGTTGCCCGAGACGTGCCGGTCGTAGAGCGCGACGAGGCGCTCCTTCGGACAGCGCCAGGTGAGCGGGGAGTTGACGCGGTAGACGAGGGTGTCGTAGATCCGCAGGAAGGACCGGGTGTACAGCGCCTGGCCCGCGTGAACGGCGAGGGGGGAGGGGGAGGCTTCCTCGGGGGCCGGCACCTCAGCTGTGCTCCGGTCGCGGGGACAGCCGGACCAGGGGGATCTCCCGCGTCGTGCGGCGCTGGTAGTCCGCGTACCCCGCGAAGCCGCGCACGACGCGCGGCCACGCGGCGGCCCGCTCCTCCGCCTCCAGCACCCGCGCCCGCACCGCCTGCACGCGGCCGCCGACGCGCAGGACCGCGTCCGGATCGGCCAGCAGGTTGCGGAACCACCGGGGATCGCCGGACGACCCCCGGTACGACGCGACGACGATGACATCCGCCCCGTCGCGGAAGGTGAACAGGGGGACGGAGTACGGCCCGCCGTCGCGGGGCCGCACGGTGGTCAGGATGCCGACCTGGTTGCCGAGCATCCGCCCGCCCAGCCGCCCGCCGGTCCGCTCGTACAGGGCGATGTGCACCGCGTTGTTCACGCGCTGGGCGAACCGCCCCCACAGGGTCACGGTCCGGCCGGTCCGTCGGCCGGCTGGGGCTGTCGTCATGGCGGGACCCTTCTCGTCGGCGGCGCCGCGGTGGTGCGTGCCGTGGTGGTGCGTGCCGCGGTCCTGCGTGCCGTGGTCGAGCGCGGGCCTGGGTGCGGCGGGACCCCGGGGGGTGCCGTCGGCGCCGCGGGCGCGCTCGGCCAGGAGCGTCGGCACCACCCAGAACGCGTGGACCAGCGCGAGGCGTTCGAGGCTCGCGCCCCGGGCGCGCATCAGCGACAGGCTGCCGCCCAGGCCGGCGGCGGCGCCGGTCACGGCCGCGTTGCCGGTCGGTACGTGGGCCAGGCCGTACAGCAGGGTGGTGGCGGCGGCGGCCCGGCCGGCGCCGAGCCGGCGTGTGAGGCGGCCCTGCACCAGGCCCCGCCAGAAGAGCTCCTCGGCGGGGGCGATCACCAGCAGCAGGTGCGCGCACATCCGCAGCGGGTCCGCGGTGGCGGTGAGCGCCCGCAGGGACTCCGCGTCGGCCGCGATCCTGGGCACGGCGCGTCGCACCACCGCGTCGAGCAGCACGCTCCCCGCGACCATGCCCGCGCCGATGCGCAGGGCCGTCACGACGTCCTCCCGCCCCGCGGACCGGTGCCGGGCGGACGGTTCCACGACCGACGCGGCCAGCCCCAGTGCGCCGTGCGTCAGCGCGAGCGTGCTCCAGTGCGCCCGCCGCGGCCCCCTGAACGCCGCGGCCAGCCCGGCCGCACCGACCAGCACCCCGGCCGCTGCCACGCGGGACCCCGTGTCCGACGGCCGGACGGCGGAACCGGTCCGTGCCAACCCGGCCCCCGGCGCACGGATCCCGCGCCCGGGGTGCGGCGCCGCGGTCATCGGCGGGTCCGGTCGACCGTCGGCGGGTTCACGGGCCGTGGCGCGGGGTGCCGGATCGAGGGGAAGTGGCTGCGCACCCACGCCGACCACAGTCGCGCGGGCACCATCCGGCTGAGGGGCAGCAGGACGCGTGCGTCGGCTCCCACCGGGTAGCGCAGACGCGGACGGCTCTCCGTGAGCGCGCGCATCACCACCGACGACGCGTACTCGACGGAGGCGCCGCGCGGCAGCCGCTCGGCCATCTGCCGCGCCAACTCGGACACCAGGTCGCCGTACGCACCGGAGGCGTACTCGTTCTGCTCCGGGACATTGTCCGCCCAGCGGGAGTTCACGGCGCCCGGCAGTACCAGGCTCACCTCGATGCCGAACCGGTGCACCTCCAGCCAGAGCGCCTCCATCGCGGCCTCCAGGGCGAACTTGCTCGCGTGGTACGCGGCGCCCACGGGCAGCACGATCTTTCCGGCCAGGGAGCTGACGTTCACGATGCGTCCGTACCCGCGCTCCCGCATCCCCGGAAGGACGAGCTGGGTGAGGGCCACCGGACCGAAGACGTTGGTCTGGAACTGCCGGTCCCAGCGATCCAGCGGGACCTCCTCGAAGGGGCCCAACTCGCCGTAGCCGGCGTTGTTGACGAGCGCGTCGACCCCGCCGTGCTTCTCGTCGAGCTCCTCCACCACCCGGTGGCGGGCCTCGGCGTCGGTCACGTCCAGTGCGCGCACCAGGCAGCCCGCGGCTTCGAGTTCGGCCAGCGACTCGGGCTTCCGGGCGGTCGCCACGGTGGTGAATCCCGCGCGCACGGCCCGAAGGGCGACCGCCCGGCCGATGCCGGAGGAGCAGCCGGTGATCAGCACCACCGGCGGCGCGCCCGGCCTCCCGCGTACGGACCCGGCAGGACCTCGACCGCCTTTCACAGGACCACCCCCAGGGAGAAGTCGGCGCTGACCCCGGGGCCGAAGCCCGCGATGACGCCGCGCGCACCCGGCCGGGCAGCCCCGTCGTCCCAGAACCGCGCCAACGAGTCGAAGATCAGGACACTCGCGGTGTTGCCGTGTTCCGAGAGCGCCGCCCGGCTGAACCGGTGGAGCGCCGGATCGATGCCCAGGAACCGGGTGAGGTCGTCCAGGATGCGCGGGCCACCGGCGTGGGCCAGGACGAAGTCCAGCTCTCCGGTGCTCCAGCCCGCCTCCTCCACCACCTTGCCGATGGCCGGAGTGACCGCGCGCATGGTGTGCCGGACCCGGCTGTCCAGACGGAAGTGGAATCCGGTCTCCCGGACGTCGTAGGAGATCCAGTCCGCGGTGCTCGCGATGGTCTCGGACGCCGACCGCTCGATCCTGAGGCCCGAGCGGGCCGTGCCGCGCATCACCGCCGCGGCGAAGCCGTCGCCGAAGAGGCCGGCCGAGAGGAGCGCGCCCACGTCGGTATCGGTCGGCTGGTAGCACAGCGAGCACAGTTCGAAGGCCACGATCAGGACGTTGCGGTCCGGATGGGCCCGGCAGTAGCGGGCGGAGGCGCTGATCGCGCCGCTGCCCGCGGCGCAACCGAGCTGCGCGAGCGGAATCTGGTCGACGTCGGTGGAGAACCCCAACTCGTTGATCATCCAGACGATCGGGGACGGCATGGTGAAGGCCGTGCACGACACGAAGACCACGGCGTGGATCTGGTCGCGGGACATCGCAGCCCGCTCCAGCGCCTCCGTGACCAGGGCCGGCAGGTGGGTGCGCACCGCCTCCCAGTACAGGCCGGTGCGTGCGGCGACGCCGGGGTGGGCGAGGGTGAGGTCCAGGGGCTGGAGGAGACGACGGGTGCGCACCCCGGTGTTCTCGATCAGACGCAGGACGGTGTCCAGGCGTGGATGCCGCGGATGCAGCCGGCGTGCCGTCGCGAGCGTGTCCGCGAGGGTGACCTCGTGCTCGGGGAAGTGCACCGCTGGAGGGCACAGGACAGACATTCGGTGACCACCTCGACCACGGTCGGAGTTATGTGATGATTCGTCATATCCATACGGCCAGGGAGAGCAGGGCGAAGACCGACGCCAGCAGCCGCGGCAGGTGCATCCACGACGGCATCGTTCCTCCCAGTCGGGACCGCGTCACCCCGACGACCAGCCAGACCGCGTAGGGAAGGGTGGCCAGGGGAGCGGCGAATCGCCAGGAGTCGAGCGCATGCGCGACGAGGACGAGGCACGGGTACGGTGCGAGCACGAACACCGCGTAGCAGATCTTGGAGGCGCGCGGTGACAGTGCATGGGCGAGGGTGCGCTTTCCCGCCCTGAGGTCCTCGACACTGTCCCGCAGATCGTTGTGGAACATCGTCGCGGCGAAGAGGAATCCCGCGGCGACCGCCGCCATCACGGCCGCGAAAGGCAGTTGCTGGACATTGACCCAGATCACGACGGCCACGACGTAGAAACCGCAGACGACGAAGTCCATGAGTTCGCCGAGCCCGTGGTGTCCGAGCGGGACCGGCCCGCCGGAATACACCAGCACGGCGAACGAGAGCGGGAGCAGGGCCAACGACCACGGATTCGCCGTGTACAGCAGCCAGCCCAGCGCCAGGATTCCGGCCGTGAAGCAGGCCAGGCCGACCGCCCGTACGCGCTGCATGGAAAGGCCGGTGGCCAGGGCGCTGCCCCGTCGGGCCGTTTCCGGTACGTCCACCCCGCGCTTGAAATCGTCGTAGTCGTTGAGCAGTCGCCGGGAGACGGACTCCGGCACGAACAGGGCCAGCGTGAGCAGGGCCCTGCTCGTGGAGAGGGGGCCGAGGTGGCGGGCCACGGAGAGTGCGAACAGCACCTGGAGCAGCACCACCGCGGTCATTTGCAGCCCCATCGCCGAAACCCACGCCCGCACCCGTGGGAGCGGGCGTGCGGAAGTCGGGGGAGCGGCGGTCGAGGGCTCGGACCTTTCCAACCGGGATTCCGGCATTCTTGATTATTCCCCCTTGGCGGACGGCCCTGGAAAACGGGTCCGAGTGCGACGTCGTCGGGTTCGCAGTGCGCTGGAACGAGCGGTGGCCGCGGTCCCCGGCCGACTTCCGGACACCCGGCAGATTGAAGTCGCGCAATGCGCCTCCGTCCAGAGACACCGATGTCCGGTGGGGACACCGGTGACCCCTGCGAACCCGGCACCGGCCTGTTAGTGTCCGCCGTCATCGGCCCGGTGGAGCCGGGAAACGGACTTCCGGACAATGGGGGTGGGGCATGAGTACCGAGAGCCGCGACGGGGGGCGTGCGGAGAAAGAGGGAACCGGGCAGGAACGGCCCTATCCGTTCACGCCGGTCCATGCGCTCGACCTGCACGAGCTCTACCAGCGGGCGCGGACGAGCGAACCGCTGTGCCCGGTCCGCATGCCGTACGGCGATCCGGGCCTGCTGGTCACCCGCTACGAGGACGTCAGGACGGTGTTCACGGACCCGCGCTTCCGCCGGTCCGTGCCGGAGGGCACCGACCAGCCCCGGGTCACCCCCGACCTGGTGCCGCTGGGCCTGATGGACATGGACCCGCCCGACCACCCCCGCATCCGCCGCCTCATCGCGGCCTCGTTCAC
Source organism: Streptomyces sp. BE303 (assembly GCF_036290945.1). Taxonomy (NCBI): domain Bacteria; kingdom Bacillati; phylum Actinomycetota; class Actinomycetes; order Kitasatosporales; family Streptomycetaceae; genus Streptomyces; species Streptomyces sp. BE303. The sequence goes on along the minus strand of NZ_JAQYWZ010000790.1, from coordinate 17,732 downwards.
CGCCCAGCGCGCGGAACTGATGCGCCCGTCGGCCGAACGGCTGGCCGCCTCACTCGTCGACACGATGGTCCGGACCGGGCCGCCGGCCGACCTCGTCCGGGACTTCGCCGTCCCGTTCCCCATCGGTGTCATCTGCGACCTGCTCGGGGTCCCGTACCGGGACCGCCACCGGTTCCACGGGTGGGTCACGGAGGTCAACCAGCTCGTCGGCGGCGACAACGGACAGGCCCGGATCGAGAGCATGGGCGAACTCCTGGCGTACATGGGCGGGTTGGTCCAGGCTCGGCGTTCAGAGCCGGCCGACGACCTGATCAGCGAGTTGGTCGCGGCCCGTGACCAGGACGACCGGTTGTCCGAGGACGAACTGGTCTTCCTGTGCATGCTGCTGCTCATCGCCGGCTACGAGACCACGGCGAACGAGATCGCCAACTTCGCCTACGTCCTGTTCACCCACCCCGACCAGCTGGCGCTCCTCAAGGCCCGCCCGGAACTGCTCCCCGACGCCGTCGAGGAACTGCTCAGGTTCACCCCGCTCACGGTCTGCGCCGCCTACCCGCGCTACGCCACGACCGACGTCGACCTCGGCGGCGGCACGGTGCCGGCCGGCCGGCCGGTGCTGACCTCGACCAACGCCGCCAACCGGGACCCGGGGATCTTCGACGGGCCCGACCTCCTCGACCTCACCCGTTCCACCGCCCGCCAGCACCTGGCATTCGGTCACGGCCCGCACCGCTGCGTGGGCGCGGCCCTGGCGCGGATGGAGCTCCAGGTCGCGCTGGGCGCACTGCTGGCGCGGATGCCCGACATCGGGCTCGCCGGCGAGCCGGACTCCGTGAAGTGGAAGACCGGTCTGCTCTTCCGGGGACCCGAGACCCTGCCCGTCACATGGTGAACCGCCACCGTCCGCCCGGACGAACAGGAGGCCCGCTGACCTTGGACACCGCACCCGAACTCTCTGCCTTCATGGCGACCGCGCCCCACCTCCCCGCGCCCCAACTCCCGGCGCCCGCAGCCGCCGTGTCCCTCCGCCGCCCCGCCGGCCCGTCGTACGGCGCCCTCGAGGGGAGCGAGGCCCGGTGACCGGGCAGCGCAGCGACCCGCGAGCCGACGGGGCCGGGCGTACGGCGGAAGAGGTCCTCGCGGCCGCACGCGCGGCCCTGGCCGACCGGCAGGACGAGGAGGCCGACGCGAGCGTCGACGGCGCGGCCGGAGACGTCCACGGGGAAGCCGTCGGCCTTCTCGTGCACCGCCTCCTGGACGCCGTCGACCCGGTCCGGGAAGCGAAGCAGCACGAGTGGATCACCGCTCGGCAGAACGCCGACGGAGGTTTCCCCCGACAGGTCGGCGGGCCCTCCGACCTGTCCACGACCGTGCTCACCCACCTCGCCCTCCAGGCCCTCGGCCGTACCGCGGACCACGAGGTCCTCGACCGCGCCGCGCGGTTCACCGGGCGGCACGGCGGCATCCGGGCGCTGGAGCCCGAACCCGCCCACCTCCTGCTGGCGATCACCGGAGCGGTCGGCTGGAACGCTCTCGGGCTCCTGCCCCCGGAACTGCTCGTCCCTTCCCGGGCCCCCGCCGCCGGCGGCTCGAACGGCCCTGCTCGCGCGCTCGCCGCTGCGGTCGGCGTGCTGGGATCCGTCCGCCCGGTACGCGAACTCCCCATCGAAACAGAGCCGTTGCGGGTCGGTCGGCGCGAGCGCGCCGGCCTGCGCCGCGCCGCGGTCACCGCCGTGCTGCGCACCGCCCAGGCCCTCGGTCGGACCGCTCCGCCGCCCCTGCGTCGCGACGCGCTGGGCGAGGCGGAGCGCCTCCTGCTCGACGGGCAGGAGAGCGCCGGGAACTGGGGCGGCGACCGGCCGCACACGGCCGTCTGCGCGCTCGCCCTGTGGGCCCTGGGCCACGGCACCCGGCACCCCGCCGTACGCGCCGCGCTCGACGCCCTGGCCCGGCAGGACGTCCTCGCTCGCCCGGCGGCCGCCGTGGACGCCGCCGTCGTCCTGCGGGCCCTGGCCGCTGCGGGGGAGCGGGCCGGCTCGGACCCGGCGGTGGACCGCGCGCTCGACCGGCTGCTGTCCGGCCGGGACGGCGGCACGGCCGACCGGCCCGTCCTCGCCCCCATGAGCGTGTCCGACGTGGCCGGCACCGCGCTCGTCCTCACCGCCCTGCATGCCGTCGACGCGCCGCGCGCCCGCGAGGTGGACACCGCCGTCGCCGAAGGCGTCCTGTGGCTCCTCGGACGGCAGTCCGCGAACGGTGGCTGGTCGCGCGACGGCATCCACCGCTCCGCTCGGCCCGGCCGGTGGGCCGCGGCCGGCCCGGGCGTCGTCGCACCCCCGGAGCCGGGCGTCACCGCCCACGTCGTCGAGGCGCTGTGCGCCGAGGGATACGGCTGGCATCCGGCCGTGGGCCGCGCCGTCCGCCGCCTGCTGGCGCAGCAGGCCGTCGAAGGGTTCTGGAACGACGGCCGCGGCGGCCGACTCCGCGAAACCTCCGAGGTCCTGCTCGGGCTCGAAGCCGCCGGAATCGGAGCCGGGCACCTCGCGGTGGAGGGCGCGATGGAGTGGATCTACCAGCAGCAGAACCCGGACGGCGGGTGGAGCGAGGACACCGCGGGAGCCCCCGGCACCCCCGGCACCCCCGGACGGCCGAGCGACCCGGGTACGGCGACCCCGGCCACGGCTACGCCGAGCACGGTGGCGCAGACCGCCCGGTGCGTCATCGCCGCCCACACCACCGGGGTCCTCGACGGGCCGCGCACCGACGCCGCCGTCGCCTTCCTGCTGCGTCACCAGCGGCGGAGCGGCGACGGACCTCCCGCGAACGTCCGCGCCGACGCGCTCGCGCTCTGGGCGGTCGCCCTGCACACGCGCCGCTCCCGGAAGTCCTCCGGGACCCCCACGATCACCGGCGGTCCCGCCACGGCGGAGCCGGCCGAGTACGACTCCTGGTCGACGCTGTGGTGGCAGCGCCGGGGCCCGCTCGCCATCCTCCACTGGTGCGCGCGCACCCGGGCCGAGCACATCCCCCCGGCCCGCAGCCCCGGCGCCGTGCTGGTCGACGTGGCCTGCGGCGGAGGTCTGCTGCACCCGCACATCGCGGACAAGGGCTACCGCCACATCGGCGTCGACGTGTCCGTCAGGAGCGCGGAGGTGGCGCTGCGGCACGGCGTCGACGAGGTCCTGATCCACGACATCCACGACATCCCGCTTCCCGACGGCTGCGCGGACGTCGTCGTGGCCGGGTACTGCCTCGAACACGTGGCGCGCCCCTTCGACGTGATCGCCGAGTGCTGCCGGCTGCTCAAGCCCGGCGGCACCCTCGTCATGGACACCATCGCCGAGACCTTCCTGGCCCGGCTCTCGGTCATCACGCTGGGGGAAGGCCTGCCGCTGACCTGGGCCGCGCCCAAGGGCTCCCACGACCACCGGGCGTTCATCGCCCCCCGGCGGATCGTCGAGGCGTGCGCGGCGCACGGCGTTCCCGTCGACGTCTTCGGTGTCGTCCCGGTCGTCCGGGACCTCGTCTCGTGGTCCGTGGGACGCGGCTACGGCGTGCGGATGCGCAGCGGCAAGTCCGAGAGGATCCTCTACGGCGTGGCCGGTGTGAAGCCGCTGCAGGACGCGACTCCGTGAGCGGCACGCCCGGCGTACGGACGCGGACGGAGCTGTGCCTGACCCGGCCTGGCCGGGCCGGTACCGCAGGGCGCCGAACGGCTCCCGATCGCACGGTGCGGAGGTATCCGGTGGCCGTCGCACCGCACGGGCACTGACGACGGTGCACGGCCTGTGTGGGGCAGACCGTGCACCGCCACTCCCGTCTGCCCCACGAGCCACAGGGCATGCCTCCCGCCTGCGGGAAGGGCCGGCGAAACGTGTTCGGGGAGCCCGTCGTACCGCAGGTGCGCGGGCCGTCGACCGTGAGGTCGTGGACGGCCTCGGGCGCGCTGGCGCCGCGTTCGTGGAGCCTTCACCGCGTGCCGTGCGCCGTCCCGGCCGACGATCATCGACGGATCCATCAAGCTGCCGGACGGGATCGAAGAGGCAACACCCGGCGAGAGCACCGACCTGACTGCCACTCTGGACCGTGAGGTTGTCCTGGTGAAGGGCCTGCGCTTCTCAATCCAGCACGGCCCAGGAATCGTGCCTGGTCCTGGCGTGCCGCGAGGCGCGGTGAGGTGGACCTGTCCCTGATCGGTGTGGACTCCACGACTGTCCGGGCCCACCAGGATGCCGCCGGGATGTGTCGCCGAACCCCGGCCGGGAGATGCATAAAGGATTCATATAAACCTGTTATGCTTCAGGCATGAGTCGCCGAGACGCCGCGCACGGCGCTTCCGATGCCATCGGGTCAGCCCTCTACGGTCTGGCCACCAGGGCCGTGAGACGCCTTCCCCGCGACATGAGCCTGACGTCCGCCGCTACCTTGGCCACCCTGGACAGGACCGGCCCGCGACGGATCACCGATCTGGCGGTGGCCGAGGGCGTCACCCAGCCCGCGATGACCGTCCTGGTGCGGGTGATGGAGGAATCCGGGCTGGTCGAGCGGAAGGGCGATCCGTCCGACAAGCGGGTCACGCTGGTGTGCCTGACCGAGGCCGGCGCGTCGTACGTCCGGACGCGACGCCGGGCGGGCGTCGCCGCGTACGCGCGGTTGATCGAGGAACTCACCGGTGACGAGGTCGAGGCCCTGGCAGCAGCCCTTCCGGCGCTGCTGCATCTGGCGGAGCTCGAAAGCCGCACCCGAGAGGACTCGGACCGGTGACCGGGGCCCAGGCTCATGACCGGCCCATGAGCACGGCCCCGATGCGTTCCGAGGCACGTCCGCTGGTCCCCGCCCTGATGTTCATCGCCCTGGTCGTGGCGGCGGTCGCCAGCCTCGGGACGCCGCTCATCACCAGCGTGGCGACCACGTTCCACGTCTCCCTCGACAGCGCGCAGTGGACGCTGACCATCGCCCTGCTCGGCGGCGCCGTCGCCACACCCGTCCTCGGCCGGCTCGGAGCCGGCCCGCACCGGCGGGCCACGATTCTCGCCACGCTGGCGATCGTCGTCGTCGGCAGCGCGCTCACCGTGCTGCCGCTGCCGTTCGCCTGGCTGCTCGTGGGCAGAGCGGCCCAAGGCGCCGGACTCGGTCTCACGGCGCTGATGATGGGCGTGGCCCGCGACCATCTTCCCGAGGATCGCAGCGCGGCCACGATCGCCCTGATCTCCGTGGTCTCCGTCATCGGAGCCGGCGTCGGCTATCCGCTGGCCGCGCTGCTCGCCGAGGTCGGCGGACTGCGGGCCGCCTACGGCCTCGGCGTGCTCGTCACCGCCATCGCCTTCGTGACCGCGTGGCGCTCCGTGCCCGCAGCTCCCGAAGGCCGCTCCGCTCACCTGAACGTGGCCGGTGCGCTCGTTCTGGCGGGTGGACTGTTCCTCGTCCTGTTCCTGGCCGGCGAGAGGAGCCTGTGGAGCCGACACCTCGCCGTGGCGGTGACCCTCGCCGTCGCCGCCGTACTCCTGCTCGGCGGCTGGACCGTTTCCGAACTGCGAACCAAGACACCCCTGGTCGACGTCCGGGCGGTGCGGCACCCGGCGGTCGCCGGGGCGAACATCGCCATGTTCGTCGGCGGGAGCGGCATGTACCTCCTGCTCACGCTCATCACCCGCTACGCGCAGACGCCGCACAGCGCCGGGTACGGCTTCGGACTGACCACCCTCGTGGCGGGGCTGGTCCTCATCCCGTTCTCCGTGCTGGGGTTCGTCGCCGGCAAGCTCACGCCGCGGGTCCGGACGCGGATCGACGGCCCCCTGCTCCTGGCCGGGAGCGCCGCCGTCGTCGGCGGCGGGTTCGTCCTGTTCGCCACCGCCCGGTCCACCCTGGCCGAACTGCTCGCGGCCATGGGCGTGCTGGGCTTCGGCGTGGGCAGCTTCTCGGCCGCCGTGCCCGGCGTCATCCTGGCCGTCACCCCCAAGAGCGAGACGTCGAGCGCCATGAGCTTCAACTACGTCGTCCGCAGCGTCGGGTACTCCCTGGGCAGCGCCGTCGGCGGTCTGGTCCTGGCCGCAGGCACCGCCACGGGTCGCCTCTTCCCGAACGACGACGCCTACACGACCGCGGCGCTGGTCGGCGTCGCCGCGATGGTGATCACGACGACGGTCGGCCTCGCCCTCGCCCGCCGACGCTCACCCGGGACCAATCCGATCACGGCCCCGGTCGATGTGTCGGGCCCGGGCCGGTCGCGTCGAACGGGAAGCTGAGGATCGAAGCCGTCCGACGTCGACGCCGTCTCCGCCGGCTCGCTCGCCCACAGCGCGCCGGCCGTGGACCCGAGCATGTTTCTCAGAATCGATTCCGAACACAGGAGGTACCGTGGTCAAGGGCTATTGGGTCAGTGCCTACCGCACCATTGCGGACCCCGAGAAGCTGGCTGCCTACAACAAGCTGGCTGGTCCAGCCGTCAAGGCCGCGGGCGGGCGGGTGCTCGTCCGCGGTGGCCGGGTCGTTGCACACGACGCCGGAATCGCCGGGCGCACCGTCCTGATCGAGTTCGACAGCTTCGAACAGGCGGTCGCCGCACACGCGAGCGCGGCCTACCAGGAGGCGCTGGCCGCACTTGCCGACGGCGTCGAGCGCGACTTCCGCATCGTCGAAGGCGTCGACTGACGACGGGGCTGCGTCGGCGGCGAACAGGAAGCCGGCTGCGGGGATCACCCCGGCTCGTCGGCGCGCCGGTCCGGCCGGACAGCACGGCGCAGCACCGATCCGGGTCGCCGTGTGAGCCTTTCCCGGATGTCGTGGAGGGGGGCGAGTGTCACGGGTTGTGGTCGCGTTCGTCCCGTGGGGCGAAGGCTGCGAGGGCGTCGGCGTCGGTCGCGCGAGCGTGCAGGAAGTAGTCGGCCCATTCGGTGATGCCGGGATAGGACGAGTCCTGGCCGTCAGGAGGTCGAGAACCTGGGCGGGTTGCGGGCCGGCGGTGATGTCGCCGGTGAGCACGATGTGATCGGCGGTGCTGACGTCCGGTTCGGCGAGTACAGCTTCCAGGGCCGGCAGGACTCCGTGGATGTCGGACAGGACGGCCACTCGGTTCGGCATGGTCACCACTGTGGGACGGAGGCAGCCGAGTGATGTGATCTTTCGCCCAGCGCGTAGCGACGGTGCTGCCCGCCTCGCCCCGGCCGGCGCCGGGGCAGTGGTGCGGACGGCTTTCGCTCAGCGGCAGACGTCGCCCAGGGCCGCTTCAGGGAAGAGCCCGAACCACCGGTTGGTCCGGCTCAGTTCGCAGACGCGGTCGGCGATCCGGTCCGCGTCCGTGGGCCACAGCCGTAACCCGTCCGATCCTACGGTGAGGAGCGAGCTCCGGTCGGGACTGAAGGCGGCCCCGTGCACGCCTCTGGTGTGGCCGTCGAGCCGTGCGGTGATCCGCTGCCCGGCCACGTCCCACAGGCAGACCCTGCCGCTGGCGTCCGTGGTGGCCAGGGTGCGACCGTCGGCGCTGAAGGCGGCGGAGAAGACGGTGTTGATGTGGCCGGTGAGGGTCGCGACGATGCGGCGCTGCGCCAGGTTCCACAGGCGTACGGTGGCGTCGGCGCTGCCGGTGGCGAGGGTGCGGCCGTCGGGGGAGTACGCCAGGGCCGTGAGGGCGGCGGTGTCCTCGGGCAGGACGGCGAACTCCGCCCGCGAGGCCAGGTCCCACAGCCGTACCGTGCGGTCGTAGCTGCTGGTGGCGAGGGTGCGGCCGTCGGGGGAGAAGACGGCCCGGGCAACCATGTTGGTGTGCCCCTGGAGGACAGCCGTCGGCCGGTGGGTGGCCAGGTCCCACAGGCGTACCGTGCGGTCGTAGCTGCTGGTGGCGAGGGTGCGGCCGTCGGGGGAGAACGCGACGCTCGACACGCTGCCGGTGTGGCCTTCGAGTGAGGCGACCGGGCGGCCCGACGCGGCGTCCCACAGCCGCACCGTGTTCCCGGAGCTCACGGTCGCCAGCAGCTGTCCGTCCGGGGAGAACGCCAGGTGCATGATGTCCTGGTCGTGTGCCGTGAAGGTCGCGAGGGGACGGGGCGGGTCGGTGGCCCACAGGGTGACGGAGCCTTCGACGTGGCCGACGGCGAGCGTCCGGCCGTCGGGAGCGTAGGCGGCGACGGTCGTGGTGCCGTCCGCGGTGCCGATGGTGGCGGTGGTTCGGCGGGTCCTGACGTCCCAGGTGTGGACGATGTGGTCGGCGGCGGTGGTGGCCAGCTCGGTGCCGTCGGGGGAGAGGGCCAGCGCGGGGGCGGTGGAGTTGGTCTCGTGGAACCTGTCGGTCATCCGCCGCTCGGCCACGTCCCACCAGGCGAAGGTGCCGTCCTGGCCGATCGTCGCCAGGGTACGGCCGTCGGCGGTGAACGCGACCTGGCTCACCTCCTGCGCATGCCCGTCGAGGACGGCCGTGCCGGTGTACGAGGTCAGACTCCACAGCCGGACGGTGCGGTCGGCGCTGCCCGTGGCCAGGGTGCTGCCGTCGGGGCTGACGGCGACCGTGGTGACGGCGCCCGTGTGGCCGAGAAAGGTGCTCGACATCCGGGGGGTGACGGTGTCCCACAGGTTGACGGTGCGGTCGGCACCGCCGGTGACCAGGGTGTGGCCGTCGGGCAGGTACGCCACCGACCGGACGGAGTCGGTGTGGCCGGTGAGGACGCCCTTCGTACGCCCGGAGGAGACGTCCCACAGCCGGACGGTGCGGTCGGCGCCTGCGCTGGCCAGGGTGCGGCCGTCCGGGCTGAAGGCGACCGTCATGACGGTACTGCCGTGGCCGGTCAGGGTGGCGAGCATGCGGTGGGTGGCGGTGTCCCACAGCTTCACGGTGTGGTCGGCACTGCCGGTGGCCAGGGTGCGGCCGTCAGGTGAGTACGCCACGGCCAGGACGGCGCTACCGTGACCGGCGAACTGCCTGGACGTGTAGGCGCCGTAGGCGCTCAGCAGACTGCCGCGAGCCTCGGTGGTGCGGGCCGCCCGGTAGCCCTCCAGTGCGACCAGGGCAGCGGTTTCGGGCTCCTTCTCCAGGTACTGCCGGGACTGGGCGGCCCGTTCGTGGGAGACCGCGATCCGGCGCTGCGCGTCGGACTGCGTCTTCTGGACGTACGCGGTCGCGGCCAGCACCAGTGAGAGGACCGTCAGCACGGCCAGCGCGACGACCGTCCAGCGCCTGCGGCGGCTGAGCCGGTCGTCCGCAGTGGTGCTGGCCGCCACGAAGGCGGCCTCCAGACGGTTGAGCGTCGAGCCGCCCGACCGCGAGCAGCCCCGGGCACCGGCGAGCTGCGCGCCGCGGTACAACGCCCCCGGGTCGCGGTGGAGCTCGTGCCAGGTCCGGGCGGCCTGGGTGAGCCGGCGGTGCGCGCGCAGGGCCTCGCGGTCGACGTCCAGCCAGTGGCGCAACCGCGGCCAGGAGCGGATGACCGCCTCGTGGGCGACGTCGACGGTCCCGTCGGACAGGACGATCAGCCGCGCGGCGGCGAGCCGGTGCAGCAGGTCGTCGATGGTCCCGGCGTCGGCGAGGCCGTCGAGTTCCGCGCGGGCCAGGCGGCGGCGGGTGTCCTCGGTGCCCTCGCCCGGGGCGGTGAGCCGCAGGAACAGCATCCGCATGGCCTCCTGGTGTCCGGGCGGAAGGCCGGCGTACACCGCCTCGGCGGTCTGGGTGATGGCTCCCCGCATGCCGCCGGTGGCCTGGTAGTCGGCCAGCCGCAGGACATCCCCGCTGCGCCTGGTCCAGGCCTCGCGCATCGCGTGGGCCACCAGCGGCAGGGCGCCGGGCTGGTCGGTGGCCTCGGAGAGGACGGCCTCCAGCAGTTCGGGTTCCACCACGACGCCCGCTCCGGCGGCGGGTTCGGTGACGATGTCCCGCAGCTCGCCCCGGGTGGGGGTGCCGACCGGCAGTTGGGCGCCGCGGCGCAGGGCGCCCGCGAGTTCGGGGTGGGCGAGGCAGCGGTCGTAGAAGTCGGCGCGCACGCTGATGACGAACCGCACCCGGCCCGCGGCGGCCCGGTGGCCTGCCACGGGGTCGCAGGCCGTGCGGTCGTCGGCCGTCAGGGCCAGGCAGGCCAGGACCGCTTCCCGTTCCCCGGCGTCCGGACAGGTGGTGAAGAGTTCCTCGAACTGATCGATGACGAGGACCGCGCGCCGGTCGGCGGGCTGGGTGACCAGCCAGGTGTCCAGCGCGATCCCCAGCGCCTCGGGCTCGCCGGCCAGGACGCGGGCGAGCGCCTCCGTGTCACCGCCCGTCAGCGCGCAGACCGCCGAGGCAAGTGCGCGCAGCGGGCGGTCGCCAGGGGCCAGCAGGGCGGTGTGCCAGGACTCGTCGAGCCGCGGGAGCAGCCCCGCCCGCAGCAGTGAGGACTTGCCGCTGCCTGAGGCGCCGACCACCGCCGTCAGCCGGTGGCGGTCCACGAGCCGCACCAGATCGCCCACCAGCTCCGACCGCCCGAAGTACAGGCCGGCGTCTGCGGTACCGAACGGGGCCAGCCCGAGGTACGGGTCGCGAGCCGGAGCGCTTCCGTCCGCACGGTCCTCGCCGCCCGCCCCCGCTCCCGCCGACGGGCCCCGGAGTGCCCGGGAGGCCGCCTCCCAGCGGGCCTGCCACTCCGCCTGCCCGCCGCCGCACACCCGCGCGTAGGCGAGCACCACGGCCAGCGACGGCAGGCGTTCGCCCTTCGCGGCCTCCGCGAGCGTGCTGGCCGAGTAGTGCGAGGCCTTCGCCAGCGCACGGTAGCTCGGGGCACCGGCCCGGTCGCGCAACTGCCGCAGCTCCCAGGCGAGCCGCTCCACCGGGCCGGCCTGCGGGTCCACGAACCGCTCCGGCCTGCCCAGTCGGGCCTGGCGCCTCGTTCCGTCCGGCCGCGCGTCCATGCCACCACCCCCGGGCGGGCCCGTCCCGCCGCACCCGCATCATTGTCCGAATTGAATGTCCTGCCCAGAGAGCCCTTTCGGACAATGCGAATCCACCGCACGGTTGTTGACACGGGGGACGCCTCGGACGGCCCTGCGGTGCGGAGGCCGGGTCCGAGGCGTGTGCGGAGCGGGACCGGTGGCCGACCGAACGGTCGGCCACCGGTCCCGCTCGTTACGGAAGGTCGGGGCCACGCACCAAGGCCCCGCCCCTCCGGCGAGACACCCTGACCCCCGGTCAGGAGAGAAGCCCCACCGCGACGGACTGCGGCGCACTCGGCGCACTCGGCGTGCCCGGCGTCCTCAAGGCCGCCACCGCCGACCGCTCGCAGCGCCTGCTGCGCCCCGGCGGTCTCGGGGTTGCCGGCACGCGTTGACGTCGTGCCTCGTCGGAGAGCTGGCGAGGGCTGACACCTACCGGAGGTCACCTGCGCCCAGCACAATCGCCCGTATGACGACTACCACGGGCGCCGCGCCGCCGCCCACGCAGAACAGGCGTGTCATGCTCGCTCGGGGGTTCCTCACGGGCGGTGTGACGGGGGTGTCCCTGGCGGCCGTCGTTGTCGGGATCGTCCTGGGGAGTGTGCCGCTGATCGTCGGGGGAGCGTGCCTGCTCGCGGTCTACGTCCTGATCCGCTACCTCGCCGGCATGCCGAGGCGGGCCAGGGAAGCGGCGGTCCCGCCGTGCCTGGCCCTCGCGATGATCGAGAGCCGGGAGGCCGTCGTAGGCGAGGCGAGCGATGTACCGGTGAGGTTCGACCTCACCGTCGCACCGGACGACGCACCCGCGTACCGCGTCGAGTTCACCCAGGACATCAACGTCGCCTACCTGCCCGACTACCGGCCGGGCGGCATCCTGGTCGTCCAGTACCCGCCGGACCGGCCGCTGAAGGTGAGGATCGTCAAGCGCCCGACCCCGGAGTGGGAGGAGCGGGTGGCCGTGGCCCGTCTCGATTCCGCGTCCGGACCGGCCCGGGCGAGCGACCCCGCAGAAGGCGTCGGCGCCACCGCGGTCGGATTCCTCGGTCTGCTGCTCGGCGCGGCCCTGGTCGTCCTGCTGTTCCGCGCGGACCTGTTCCGCGCGGACCTGTTCGGCGAGGACGGCACCAGCACCGCGCGGCCGCCGGTCTCCGCCTCCGGCACCTCCTCGGCGTTCATGGTCACCGTGTCGTCGGTGACCGGCACGGTGGCCCTCGGCTCCGGTCAGTCCTTCCTCGACGAGGGCAGGTTGGGCGGTTCCGTCGCCACGCTCGCCCGAGGCGAGGACCGGCAGCGGGCGCTCACCGTCACCGTCCAGGAGCGCCTGCTGACGGTCGTCTTCGCCCCGAGCAGCACCCCGGCGGCCTCCCGAATCGACCTGGAGTCCCTGCCGTACGATCGTGTCCCCGCCCTGGTGCAGGAGGCCATGACCACGCTGGGCGTCGGCACCCTGAGCACCTGGCAGCTCACCGCCGACCGTCTGACCGGCACGGTCGTCCTCAGGGTCTCCGTGACCGGCTCCGAGGGCGCCGCCTACCTGGAGGCGGACGGGCAGGGCAAGGTTGTTCGGCGCGTTTCGGCGGGAGGCTGACCCATGGGCTGGCATGCGTATGCGGCGCTGTGGTGCGGGGTGTTCGGCGCGTTGGCGCTGGTCGGATACGGGAGGTCGCTGGCCGGGATGACCCGGGCGCAGCGGACGGTCCGGGCGAAGGGGCGGATCGAGCGGGTGGGGGAGCCGCGGCACGGGAGTTCCCCGAAGGACGGGATATCCGTGGTCGTCTCGTTCCAGGACCCTTCCACCGGGCAGGAGTTCACCGTCACCAACGACGGTGAGCGGGGCGAGAGGATCGGTGTGGCGTGGACGGGCCGGGAGATCGGCGTGTCCTACCCGCGCGGCAGACCCCATGCCGTCCGGTTCGCCAGTCAGGTCCCCGAGGGCGGGCGCGGCCTCGGCCGGCCGAACTTCTTGCTCTTCCTCGTCTACGCCGGCCTGGTCGCCGTCGCCGTTGTCGACCGGGGATGGCCGTGGGCTCTGGTCGGCTTCTGCGGGCCCTGGGCCCTCTCCGGCCTCTTCCACCTGCCCGGGAACGTCCGTGACCGGAACCGTCGTATCGACGAACTCGCCGCGATGGCCGTCGTCCCCGGCCGGGTCGTTGCCGTCCTCAGGAGCGTCACCGTCGACTCCGACGACGGCCACGCCTCGACCACCCTGATGCCGGTCGTCACCTTCACCACCCTGGACGGCAGGGAGGTCACGGCCTACTGCGGGTCCGGCATCCCCGACCCCGCCGGATCGCGGGGATCGGACCTCACGGTCCACTACGCCCCCGCAGACCCGGCCGAATTCGTCCTGGACGTCGAGGCCGAACGCCGTTCCTGGAAGCGGGACATGGCCGTCAATGTGGTGGGTGTGCTGGTCGTGGTGGCGGCGGCCGTGGTGGGGGTGGTCGCGCTGTGACCCGGGAGCCGGTTATCGTCCCGCCATGGAGCCGCTGACGTTCGACTACGAGAGCCTGCATCTGCGCGTGGACCGGGGCGTGTTCGAACTGTTCAGCAGGGGCCGATCCGAGTTTCGGGTGCCGCTGCGGTGGCTCGGGGCGCTGGTGTACTACAAGAAGCCCGACCGGCCCGGCCAGTTGTTCATCGGCACTGTACGCGACTCGAGCGCCGCACTCTACGGCACCGACCAGGCCGCCTTCTGGTACAGCACCTCGCCCGAGTTCCGGGTACCGCCCGGCGATGAGCCGTTGTTCCGTGGGTACTTCACCGAGGTGGCCGCGCTCGTCGACCGGAGAGTGGTCTGACGTGGAAGCGGCGGAGCCGCGGGTTTCCGGCACGGGCGTCTGCCCATCCAGGTCGACCGGGGGATCGTCGAGGTGTTCCGGCGCGGCAACGTCATCGGGCCGCACCGCTACCCGCCGGCCCGGGTGACGGTGTACGCCGAGGAGCCCCGAGGCGCGCTGCGCGGCGATCAGCCATGCCCGGGGTATCACCAACAGCGTTGCGCTCGCGTGGTGGGTGGGACGTCGAGACCTGCCGAACAGCACGGCGAGACCGCCTGGTAGATCAGGGAAGGTGGGGTCCGCCTGCCTCGGAGAGTTCGGCGAGGACGCTGATCGGCCTGTCATCGGAGTCCACGCCGTCCTCGTCGGTGTCGAGGAACGAACCGGTCGCCTCCTCGTCGCCGAGGTGCGGGTACTTCTCGATGAGGAAGCGGCGCCGGTAGGCCATGTCAGCGGTGTCGACGATCCGCTCCAGCATGGACCAGTTGAGGGTGCTGCCCACGAGAATCCCGACTCCGGGAACGACCTTGCCGAGGCCCTTCTTGGTGAGGCGTATGCCGAATGCTCTGGCGAACTGCACAGAGACCTTCGTGACCACAGACTCGCTCAGGACATCCCACGCCTTGCCTCGCACGAGTGCCTGGGTGAGCCGGGATATGTCGCCCATCGCGGCGACTTTGGCGGAGGACGACGCCGCCGTGCCGGCGTTGACCACGGACATCACGAACAGCTTCTCGGCGGGCGATTCGGGGTCGTAGCCGTAGAACAGCGACACATGGCCGACCACCCGGGACGCCAGTCCGAGGACGATCGCGGCGTCGCCGGCGAGGGCGCCCACGATCATGCCTCCCGAAGGAGCTGCCGCGGCCCCTGCGGAGGCGGCGACGACCAGCTCCCCGCCCGAGATCACCAACCCCGCGGTCGCTCCCGACAGCGCCGCGGCGGCCGGGTAGTACCAACTGGCCGCGCGCCCCCGCACCGCGTCGATCTGCTCCAGGTCGAGCCGGCGAAGGTCGGCCAGCGACGACACGTCGTGACCGCGCTTCTGATGGCGCTTCACCACCCGAGCGGGGGTCAGTCCCGCTCGCGACAGCCGCCCCACCGTCTGCCGGGTGGACTGGACGACCACGCCGCTCCAGTCGGGCATCGCGTCGGCGGCACTGCGCGCGGCGGTACCCGCCTTCCGGGCTCCCCCGGCGACGATCTCCTGCCCACGCGTCACTGCGGAGAGGGCCCGTGGGTGGCTCTCCAACCGCTTGGCCGCGCGCCTGCCGAGCTTCGCTGCACCGACGGCCAGCTGTTCGCCGGCCTCGCCCATTCTCCGGGACAGCGGGCGGCCTGTGAAACGCTGGATGTCGCGCCATGCTTCAAACTCGTAGTCCGAGGGTTCAGTCACACCGGGATCGTAGGCTCTGGCGCAGGAACCGCGCGGGGGGTTGGGAAGTTGTCCCGGGAATCCGTGGCAGCCGCGGATACCGCGCACGCCGCCCGGCTCGATCAGAGAGAACCGACGGGCCGGGGCATCCTGCGCTTGATGGGATTCCGACGGGAGAGCCCTCACTCGTTCGGGCCGATGCGCTCCGGGACAGCAGACGGGGACACGGCCAGGGCCGCCCGGCTCAGACCTCGACGCCGCCGGCGCCCACTGCACCGAGGTCACCGTCCCCCTCGACTACCGCCTCCCCGACGGACGCACGCTCAGCATCGCCCTTGCCCGGCTGCCCGCCACCGACCCCGCCCACCGGCTGGGCACCCCGTTCTACAACCCCGGCGGCCCCGGCGTCCCCGCCCGCTCTCTCGCCCTCGCCCTGCGGCAGGCCGCCCCCGTCCTCGGCGCCCGTTACGACATCGTCGGCATGGACCCGCGTTTCGTCGGCGCCAGCACCCTCGACTGCGGCTGGCCGACGGCCGGCCCCGGCGCGGCCAGCCCTGACCGGCTGGGCTTCGAGCGGGCCGCCGAGCTCGCCAAGGACCTCGCGGCCCGATGCGCCGCGTCCCCTACCGCGCCGTGCTGCCGCACACCTCCACCCGCAACACCGCCCGGGACCTGGACCTGGTGCGCGCCGTCCTCGGCGAGCCGACGATCGCCTACCTCGGCTTGTCCTACGGGAGCTACCTCGGCGAGGTCTACCTCCACCTGTTCCCCGACCGGGTGGGATGGGCGGTGTTCGACGCCGCCATGGACCCGGACCGCTTCGGGCCCGACCTGACCGCCACCCAGGGCCCCGCGATGGGGGCCGCACTCACCGCCTGGGCCGCCTGGGCGGCCGGCCACGACGACCGCCACCACCTGGGCGCGACCACCGCCGATGTGCTGGCCTCGGTCGAGCGGGTGCGCCTGGCCGCCGAACGCGCCCCGCTGGCGGTCGGCGCCCGCCGGGTCGACGCCCGGGCGCTGCCGCAGGTGCGGTGGACGGTGTCGTGACCAGCGGCTCTGGCAGCGGACCGCCCCGGACCCGGCGGGCCGACCGTGCCGTCAGCAGAGCGCCGCCGGACGGCGGCGGAGTCGGGCCGGAGACGCCAGGCCGATCGCGGTCCAGGCGGTGAGCGCCGCCGCGCCGCCCAGCTTCGTCAGCTGGAAGGCTTCCCCGCTCGCCGCGATCCGCCCGGCGGAGGCCATCGCGTTCGCGGCGAGCAGCAGGGCGCCGCCAGCCCAGCCGCCGCCGCGCCGGGGCTGAGAGCACCCTCACCGCTCCCCGTCCACCAGCGCGTGCGCGCGGACCGGGAAGGTGCCCATGCCCTCGACGGCCGGCGGCGCGGCGAAGAACCGGAAGCCGGACGGCGGCAGCTGCTCCAGGCCGCGCAGGTGCTCCACCACCGGGATGCCGGCCGCCAGCAGCGCGGTGTGCGCGGGGCGGGTGCCGTCGGCGGTGTCGTCGATGTTCACCGAGTCGATGCCGACCAGCGCCGGGCCCTGCTCGGCGAGCCAGGCGGCGGCGTCCGCCGTCACGAAGGGGTGCCCGCTGCCGTAGGCGTCCGTCCCCCAGCGCCGGTCCCAGCCGGTGTGGATCAGGACGGCCCGGCCGGTGACCTCGTGCGGGAGCAGCAGGCTGCGGTCGATCGCGCGCCCCGGCGCGCCGTCGAGCCGGACGACCAGGCCGGGCAGGTCGGTCAGCCGCTCCAGCGGCAGGGCGGCGAGGTCCGGGCCCTCGCTGAAGCGGTGGAACGGGGTGTCCACGTAGGTGCCGGTGTTGGCCACCATCGAGATCCTGGCGATGTTGAACTCGGTACCGGGGGCGTACAGTTCGCGCGAGGCGTGCCGGGAGAGGTGGTCGCTGATCTCCGGGCCGGGCAGGCCGGGGTAGGTCACCATGCCTGGGCGGATCGGGTGGCTGAGGTCCACGATTCGGCGTTCGGTGGCGGTCCCGCCAGCGGCCGTGCCGCGCGAGCCCTTGTGCGGCTCGCGCAGGACCTCCCGGTTCGTGATCCGTACCCCCTCGACCATCAGCAGGCCGAGGTGGCGCACCAGCAGTTCACCGAGCTCGCCGTCCTCGATCTCCGGCCCGGGGACGTCCAGCCGGAACCCCTGGGTCTGCAGGCCGCCGCCGTTGGCGAAGCCCACCTCGGCGTCGAACCGCACCCGCCACTGCTCACTCGTATCGGTCATGCCTCGATGGTCAGTGAAGGACAGCTTGCGGGCAAGCAAGAATTTCTGAAGTACCGCTACAGCTCTGCACCATGATATTCGGCCCCCGGCGTCTGCGCGCCCTGCGCGCCGTGGCCCTGCGCGGCGGCGTCGTGGACGCCACCCGGCTGCTGCACCTCACCACTTCCGCTGTCTCCCAGTAACTCGCCCGACTGGAGGAGGAGATCGACCAGCTGGTCCCGGCGTTGGGCGAGACTGACGTGCAGGTACTCGCGGGCCGGGCCGTCCGGCGGGGCCGGACGGTCGGCCAGGAACGTCCGCGTCCCGCTCGGGACGAGGCTCGCCGCGGCCAGCATGGCCGGCCAGTCCTCCACCGTGGCGACCGAGCCGGGCAGTTCGGCCCGCATGCCGCTGAAGGTGTCCTCGTGGGCGGCGTCCAGCCGGGCCTGGAGGCCCGGGCGGCCGAGCCCGAGGTCGCGGGG
>NZ_JAQYWZ010000789.1:0-6174 GCF_036290945.1 Streptomyces sp. BE303 | reverse complement strand
GGCGGACGGGGCCCGGCACCTGCACGAGCTGACCCGTGGCCACGACCTGGCCGCGTTCGTCCTGTACTCCTCCGTCGCCGCCGTCCTGGGTGGTCCGGGGCAGGGGAGCTACGCGGCGGCGAACACCTATCTGGACGCGCTCGCCGCGCACCGCCGGTCGATCGGCCTGCCCGCCCAGTCCCTGGCCTGGGGCCAGTGGGAGGAGGCCAGCGGCATCACCGGCCACCTCGGCGCCGCCGACCACGCCCGGCTGGCGCGGTTCGGCATCCGGCCGATCGGGTCCGCCGAGGGGGTCCGGCTCTTCGACGCCGCCCAGCGGCTGACCGACCGGGCGACCCTCGTGCCGTCCCCGCTGGACCTCGCCGTCCTGCGCGGTCGCACCGCCCCGGTGCTGCTGCACGGTCTGGTCCGCCCGGCCCGGCGCACGGCCGGCGCCGGCGGACCGGCCACCGCGCCCGGCGAGGCGACGCTCGCCCAGCGGCTCGGCGCCCTGCCGGACGACACCGAGCGGCAGGCGGAGCTGCTCCGGCTGGTCCGTGCGGAGGTGTCCGCCGTGCTCGGCACGGACGCCGAATCGGTGGGCGCCCAGCGGTCGTTCACCAGCCTGGGCCTGGACTCGCTCACCGCCGTCGAGCTGCGCAACCGGATCACCGCGGCCACCGGGCTGAGGCTCTCGGCGACGCTGGTCTTCGACCACCCGAACCCGACCGCCCTCGCCGACCACCTGCGCACCGAACTCCTCGGCGCCGGCCTCCCGGCCGCCGAACGCGCCGACACGGCCGTGGCGTTCCGGCAGCAGACGTCGACCCGGTCGCGCGTCGACGAGCCGATCGCCATCGTCGGCATGGCCTGCCGCCTGCCCGGCGGAGTCGCCACGCCGGAGGAGCTGTGGCGCCTGGTCGCCGAAGGCCGGGACGCCGTCAGCGAGTTCCCGGACGACCGGGGCTGGGACCTCGACGCGCTGTACGACCCGGACCCGGACCGGCCCGGCACCTCGTACACCCGGCACGGCGGGTTCCTGGAGCGCCCGGCCGAGTTCGACGCCGAGTTCTTCGGCATCTCGCCGCGCGAGGCGCTGGCCACCGACCCCCAGCAGCGGCTGCTGCTGGAGACCAGCTGGGAGGCGCTGGAGAGCGCGGGCATCGACCCGGCGACCCTGCGCGGCAGCCGGACCGGCGTCTTCGCCGGCGTGATGTACCACGACTACGCGCCGCGCGTCCGTGAGGTGCCGGCCGAGCTGGAGGGCTGGCTGGGCAACGGCACGGCGGGCAGCGTGGCGTCCGGCCGGATCTCCTACTCCTTCGGGTTCGAGGGTCCGGCGGTCACGGTGGACACCGCGTGCTCCTCCTCGCTGGTCGCCCTGCACCTGGCCGCGCAGTCGCTGCGGTCCGGCGAGTGCGACCTGGCCCTGGCCGGGGGCGTGGCCGTGATGTCCACCCCGACCACGTTCGTCGAGTTCTCCCGGCAGCGCGCCCTCTCCGCGGACGGCCGCTGCAAGGCCTACGCAGGCGCCGCGGACGGCACCGGGTGGGGCGAGGGGGTCGGGCTGCTGCTGGTCGAGCGGCTGTCGGACGCGCGGCGCAACGGGCACCAGGTGCTCGCCGTGGTCCGCGGCAGCGCGGTCAACCAGGACGGCGCCTCCAACGGCCTCACCGCGCCCAGCGGCCCGTCCCAGCAGCGGGTGATCCGCCAGGCGCTGGCCAACGCGGGTCTGGGCACCGCCGACGTGGACGCGGTCGAGGGCCACGGCACCGGCACCACGCTGGGCGACCCGATCGAGGCGCAGGCCCTGCTGGCCACCTACGGGCAGGGACGGCCGGAGGACCGGCCGCTCTGGCTCGGCTCGCTGAAGTCCAACATCGGGCACACGCAGGCGGCGGCCGGCGCGGCGGGCGTCATCAAGATGGTCCAGGCGCTCCGGCACGGTGTCCTCCCGCAGACCCTGCACGTCGACGAGCCCTCGCCGTACGTGGACTGGTCGGCGGGGGCGGTGGAACTGCTCACCGAGTCCCGGGAGTGGCCGGTGAGCGGGCGCCCCCGACGGGCGGCGGTCTCCTCGTTCGGCGTCTCGGGCACCAACGCGCACGTGATCATCGAGCAGGCCCCGGCGGCGGTTCCCGCCGAGCGCGGCACCGCGCCCGCCGTGCTGCCGTACCCGGTCTCCGCCCGGACGGCCGGGGCGCTGCGGGCCCAGGCGGCCCGGGTCGCCGAGCTGCTGGCGGTCACCGACCCGTCGGCCACCGGCGGCGGGGAACCCGCCACCGACGACCGGGAACCGGCCGTCGGCGACCACGCGGTGGACGTCGCGAACGCCCTGGCCACCGCGCGGGGCGCGCTGGAGGAGCGTGCGGTCGCCGTCGGCGACCCGGCCGCGCTGCGTGCGCTCGCCGCCGGGGACCCGGCCGCCGCGCTGGTCACGGGCAGCGCCGACGTGACCGGCCGGACGGTGTTCGTCTTCCCCGGCCAGGGCTCCCAGTGGGCCGCCATGGCGGTCGAACTCCTCGACACCGCACCGGTGTTCGCCGCCCGGATCGAGGAGTGCGCGGCCGCCCTGGCCCCGCACGCCGACTGGTCGCTGGTCGACGTCCTGCGCGGCGCCCCCGGCGCCCCCGGGCTCGACCGGGTGGACGTGGTCCAGCCGGTGCTCTGGGCGGTGATGGTCTCGCTCGCCGAGCTCTGGCAGGCGCACGGCGTCCGCCCGGACGCGGTGGTCGGCCACAGCCAGGGCGAGATCGCCGCGGCCGTGGTCGCCGGCGGCCTCTCGCTGGCCGACGGCGCCCGCGTGGTCGCCCTGCGAAGCCGCGCCATCCTCGCCCTCTCCGGCGCCGGCGGCATGGCCTCGGTCGCGCTGCCCGCGGCCGAGGTCGGCGAGCGGATCGCGGCCTGGGGCGAGCGGCTCTCCGTCGCCGTGGTGAACGGCCCGTCGGCGACCGTGGTCTCCGGCGAGCCGGAGGCGCTGGCCGAACTGGTCGCCGGCTACCGCGCGGAGGACGTCCGGGCCCGGCTGATCCCGGTCGACTACGCCTCGCACTCCGCCCAGGTGGACGGACTGCGGGCCGAGTTGCTCGACCTGCTGGCCCCGGTCCGCCCGCGGACCGGGGAGGTTCCGCTGCTCTCCACGGTCACCGGCGACTGGTTCGACACGGCCGGGCTGGACGCCGGGTACTGGGTGACCAACCTGCGCGAGACGGTCCGCTTCGAGGACGCCACCCGGCGGCTCGCCGAGACGGGGCACACCGTGTTCGTCGAGGTCAGCCCGCACGCCGTGCTGACGGTGCCGATCCAGGAGACCCTCCAGGCGGCCGATGCCGCCCGCCGCTCGGTGGTGGCGGGCACGCTCCGGCGCGACCACGGCGGGCTGGACCGGTTCCTGCTCTCCGCCGCCGAGCTGTGGGTGCGAGGGGTGCCGGTCGACTGGCCGGGACTGTTCGCCGCCGCCCGTCCGCGCCCGGTCACGCTGCCCGCCTACCCGTTCCAGCGCCAGCGCTACTGGCTGGACGCGGTCGTGACCAACGCGACGGTGACCGCCTCCGTGGTCGGGGCCGGGACGGCGACCGACGGCCCCGCACCCTGGGTGGCCAGGCTGGCCGTGTTCGACGAGCCGGAGGCGCGCGCGGCGGCGCTGCTCGACCTGGTCCGCCGGGAGGCCGCCGCGGTGCTCGGCCATGCCGACACCAGCGGGGTCGCCCCCGACCGGGCGTTCCGGGAGCTGGGGCTCAGCTCGCTGACCGCCGTCGAGCTGCGCAACCGGATCGGTGCCGGGACCGGCCTGGACCTGCCCGCCACGCTGGTCTTCGACCACCCGACGCCGGCGGCCGTCGCCGAGTACCTGATCACCGAACTCCCCGGGGCCGGGGCGGGGCCGGAGATCGGCGCGCTGGCGTCGCTGGCCGCGCTCGAACGGGCCCTGGCCGGCCCGGAGGACCCGGGGGTGGAGCGCGCCTCGGTCCTGGCCCGGCTGAAGGCGCTGGTCGACCGCTGGGACGTCGGCCCGGTGGACGGGGCGATCGGCGGCGACGGGTTCGACGAGCTCGACCTGGAGAACGCCACCGACGAGGAACTGTTCGCGCTGATGGACCGCGACGCGTCCTCCTCCGACACCCACTGACGGCCGTCCGGCCCCCTGTGACCACCCGAACGACCGTGATGCGAGAGGCACCGATGTCGAACGACCAGAAGCTCCGCGACTACCTGAAGCGCGCCTTGGCCGACGCCCGCCAGGCCAACCGGCGGCTGGAGGAGGTGGAGCGGGCCAAGCGGGAGCCGATCGCCATCGTCGGCATGGCCTGCCGTCTGCCCGGCGGGGTCGGCTCGCCCGAGGACCTCTGGCGACTGGTCTCGGAGGGCGTCGACGCCATCACCGAGTTCCCCACCGACCGGGGCTGGGACCTCGACGGGCTCTACGACCCCGACCCGGACCGGCCCGGCACCTCCTACACTCGGCACGGCGGATTCCTGGACACCACGGCCGAGTTCGACGCCGAGTTCTTCGGCATCTCGCCGCGCGAGGCGGTGGCCACCGATCCGCAGCACCGGCTGCTGCTGGAGACCGCGTGGGAGGCGTTCGAGCGGGCCGGGATCGACCCGACCTCGCTCAGGGGCAGTCGGACGGCCGTCTTCGCGGGCCTCGCCGGCACGGACTACACGCCCCGCCTCCACGACGCACCGGGCGACCTGGAGGGGTACCTGGGCATCGGCGGGCTGGACAGCGTGGCGTCCGGCCGGATCTCCTACACCTTCGGTTTCGAGGGTCCGGCGGTCACGGTGAACACCGCCTGCTCCTCCTCGCTGGTCGCCCTGCACCTGGCCGCGCAGTCGCTGCGGTCGGGGGAGTCGGACCTGGCGCTGGCCGGCGGGGTCAGCGTGATGTCGACGGCCCAGGGCTTCGTCGAGTTCTCCCGCCAGCGCGGGCTCTCCGCCGACGGCCGCTGCAAGGCCTTCGCGGCGGACGCGGACGGCACCGGCTGGGCCGAGGGGGTCGGGCTGCTGCTGGTCGAGCGGCTGTCGGACGCGCGGCGGCTGGGTCACGAGGTGCTGGCGGTGCTGCGCGGTTCGGCGGTCAACCAGGACGGCGCCTCCAACGGCCTGACGGCGCCCAACGGCCCCGCCCAGCAGCGGGTGATCCGGGCCGCCCTGGCGGACGCCCGGCTCGCCACGGCCGACGTGCAGGCGGTGGAGGCGCACGGGACGGGCACCCGGCTCGGCGACCCGATCGAGGCCCAGGCCGTCCTGGCCACCTACGGGCAGGAGCGCCCGGCCGAACAGCCGCTGCTGCTGGGCTCGTTGAAGTCGAACATCGGGCACACCCAGGCGGCGGCCGGCGTGGCCGGGGTGATCAAGTCGGTGTTGGCGATCCGGCACGGTGTGCTGCCGCGCACCCTGCACGCGGAGGAGCCGACGCCGTTCGTCAACTGGTCGGCGGGCGCGGTGGAACTGCTCACCGAGCAGCGCGCGTGGCCGTCCGTGACCGGCCCGCGCCGGGTCGGCGTCTCGGCCTTCGGCGCCAGTGGGACCAACGCGCACGTGATCATCGAGCAGGCGCCCGAGGTGCCGGCCGCGGCGGAGGAGACCGCTCCGCCGGCCGGGTCCGGGACGGACCCCGAGACGGGCCCGCCGTCCTCGGTGCCGTCCGTGGTGGTTCCGGCTGTGCTGCCGTCCGTGGTGCCGTTCGTGGTGTCGGCGCGTTCCCCGGAGGCGCTGCGCGAGCAGGCCCTGCGGATCGCCGAGTCGGCCGACGCGGCCCGGACGCGGGGCGGTGACGGCCTGGTCGACCTGGCCCGCGCCCTGGTCACCACCCGGGCGAGCTTCGAGGAGCGCGCGGTGGCGCTGGGTGATCCGGCTGCGTTGCGTGATCTGGAGGGTGTGGAGGTCGTTCGCGGTACTGCGCAGGCTGGTGGGTTGGCGTTCCTGTTCTCGGGTCAGGGGAGTCAGCGGGTGGGGATGGGGCGTGAGTTGTATGCCTCGGAGCCGGTGTTCGCTGCGGCGTTCGATGCGGTGGTGGAGGCGTTGGGTGTGCCGGTGGGTGAGGTGATCGTTTCGGGTGTGGGGTTGGACGAGACGGGGTGGACGCAGCCGGCGTTGTTCGCGGTGGAGGTGGCGTTGTTCCGTTTGTTCGAGTCGTGGGGTGTTCGGCCTGATTTTGTGGCGGGGCATTCGATCGGTGAGTTGGCGGCG
>NZ_JAQYWZ010000788.1:0-36854 GCF_036290945.1 Streptomyces sp. BE303 | reverse complement strand
GGTTACATTCCGAACCCGGAAGCTAAGCCTCACAGCGCCGATGGTACTGCAGGGGGGACCCTGTGGGAGAGTAGGACGCCGCCGAACAATCATTGTGAAGAACCCCCGTCCGGGATCCGGACGGGGGTTCTTTGCGTTTCCCCCCGATTCCCGTTGACGTATCGTCAGGGCATGGACGACGGAACGCCGACAACGGGCGACACAACTGGCTCTGTGACCGGACCTGCCACCGGACCTGCGGCGGACGGCGCCGCAGTCGCCGCGACCGAGGTGCTGCGGCCGGAGCAACGTGACGGCGCCCTACGCGTCCTGGAGGACGCGCAGGCGGTGGACGGCCGCGCGGCGGTCTCGGAGCAGGGTCGGCTGCGTCTGCGCTCGTCGGAGACGGCCCGGCCGGGGGTGATCCACTTCGTCGAGACCGAGACCGAGACCGAGAGCGTCGTCGGCTACGGCCAGTTGGAGGTACCGGAGGGGACCGGCGCCAATCCCTCCGCCGAGCTCGTCGTCGCCCCGGTCTCGCGCGGCCGCGGTCTGGGACGCCCGCTGGTGGACGCCGTCCTCTCCCGGGCCCACCGGGCCGGCCGGGAGTCCGTGGACTTCTGGGTGCACGGCGGGCATCCGGCCGCCAGGCACCTGGCCGGGCAGTACGGGGCCGAGCTGGTCCGGGAGCTGCGGCAGATGCGCCGGACCGGACCGCAGACCGAGGCGGTGGCCCTGCCCGACGGGGTCGAGCTGAGGACCTTCCGCCCCGGCGAGGACGACGCCGAATGGCTCCGCCTCAACGCCCTCGCCTTCTCCCACCACCCCGAGCAGGGCGCGTGGACCGAGCGGGACCTGGCAGACCGGCTGGCCGAGCCGTGGTTCGACCCGGCCGGCTTCTTCCTCGCCACCCGGGACGGCCGGGTGGTGGGCTTCCACTGGACCAAGGTGCACCCGGCGACCGAGGCCGGGCCCGCCCTGGGTGAGGTGTACGTCGTCGGGGTCGACCCGGCGGAGCAGGGCAGCGGGCTCGGCAGGGCGCTCACCGCCGCCGGCCTGCGGCACCTGACGGGCACCGGGGCCGGCGAGCGCGGGCTGGAAACCGTATTGCTGTACGTCGACGCCGACAATCCGGCCGCCGTGCGGGTATATGAACGACTGGGATTCACGATTCACGAGATCGACCTGATGTACCGGGCCCGGTACTCCGACAGCCGAAGCCGCAGCTGAGGCCCAGGAGCGCCGACCGAGGCCCCGGGAGCAGGAAGGGTCCCCGCCGGAAGCACGAGGAGGGAGGTCCCGGGGTCCCCGTCGGACGGCCCCACCGAGGCGACCCGGAGGCATCACGCGGCCCGGCGGACGGATAGCGGAGAAGGTGGGGCCGAGGCAACGGTAGTGCGCCTACACCCCGGCCCCGACCGCCTCAGCTTTCCTCCTGGCCATGCGGTGTTTACCGTGGATTCAATTAATGCCGCGAAGATCACAGGATGAAGTCCGTAGTGTCTCGCTCGTGCAGCATCGGCCGACACCCGCTGGCCGGTCCTGTGACGACCGCGCCGGGTGGGTGGGCGTTGGCGCTGGGCGAGGACGACGGCCCGCAGAGCAATTCGCGTCCGGACGCCGTCCTGCTGGAGGAGCTGGAGCCCATGAGCATCCCCCGCCCCGTCTCTGCCCCGCTGTCCCCGCCCGCCCGGTTGTCCAGTGCGCTCGGCATTCCGCCCGAGCTGCCGGCCGCGGACGAGCAGGACTTCGAGGAGCTGCCGCAGGGCCGCTTCCTGGACCGCGAGCGCAGTTGGCTCGCGTTCAACGAGCGCGTACTGGAACTGGCCGAGGACCCAGGGATCCCCCTGCTGGAACGGGCCAAGTTCCTGGCGATCTTCGCCAGCAACCTGGACGAGTTCTTCATGGTCCGGGTGGCCGGCCTCAAGCGCCGGATCGCCACGGGAGTGGCCCAGCGCAGCGCCTCGGGCCTTCAGCCGCGCGAGGTGCTGGACCTGATCTGGACCCGTTCGCGCGAGCTCATGGCGCGGCATGCCGCCGCGTTCCAGCAGGAGGTGCTGCCGGACCTCGCCGCCGAGGGGATCGAGGTGGTTCGCTGGTCCGAGCTCGCCGAGAAGGAGCAGGCGCGGCTGCACTCGCTGTTCCGGCAGAAGATCTTCCCGGTTCTCACCCCGTTGGCGGTGGACCCGGCACATCCCTTCCCGTACATATCGGGGCTGTCCCTGAACCTGGCGGTCGTCGTGCGCAACCCGGTCTCCGGGCACAAGCACTTCGCCCGGGTGAAGGTGCCGCAGTCGCTGGCCCGCTTCCTGGAGGCCTCCCCGCAGCGGTACGTGCCGCTGGAGGACGTCATGGGGGCGCACCTGGAGGAGCTCTTCCCCGGCATGGAGGTGCTCGCGCACCACGCCTTCCGGGTGACCC
This sequence comes from Streptomyces sp. BE303, assembly GCF_036290945.1. Classification (NCBI taxonomy): domain Bacteria; kingdom Bacillati; phylum Actinomycetota; class Actinomycetes; order Kitasatosporales; family Streptomycetaceae; genus Streptomyces; species Streptomyces sp. BE303. The sequence continues at coordinate 34,454 of NZ_JAQYWZ010000788.1, read as the reverse complement.
GCAACGAGGACCTCGAGGTCGAGGAGGACGACACCGAGAACATCCTCAAGGCTCTGGAGAAGGAGCTCATGCGGCGGCGGTTCGGCCCGCCGGTGCGGCTGGAGGTCGAGGAGTCGATCGACCCCTACATCCTGGACCTGCTGGTGCGGGAGCTGAACATCACCGAGGCGGAGGTCTTCCCGCTGCCCGGTCCGCTCGACCTGACCGGTCTGTTCGGCATCGCGGAACTGGACCGGCCGGAGCTGAGGTACCCGAAGTTCGTGGCGGGAACCGCCCGCGGACTGACGGACGTGGAGTCGGCCTCGCAGCCGGACATCTTCATGGCGATGCGGGAACGGGACGTGCTGCTGCACCACCCGTACGACAGCTTCTCCACCTCGGTCCAGGCCTTCCTGGAGCAGGCCGCGGCCGATCCCGACGTGCTGGCGATCAAGCAGACGCTGTACCGGACCTCCGGTGACTCGCCGATCGTCGACGCGCTGATCGACGCGGCGGAGTCCGGCAAGCAGGTGCTGGTCCTGGTCGAGATCAAGGCACGCTTCGACGAGCAGGCCAACATCAAGTGGGCCCGCAAGCTGGAGGAGTCCGGCTGCCACGTGGTCTACGGCCTGGTCGGGCTGAAGACGCACTGCAAGCTGTCGCTGGTGGTCCGGCAGGAGGGTGACACCCTGCGCCGTTACTCCCACGTCGGCACCGGCAACTACCACCCGAAGACGGCCCGGCTGTACGAGGACCTCGGTCTGCTGACCTCGGACCCGCAGGTCGGCGCGGACCTCTCGGACCTCTTCAACCGGCTCTCCGGATACTCGCGCCGCGAGTCGTACCGTCGGCTGCTGACCGCGCCGCGCGGTCTGCGGGACGGTCTGGTCTCGCGGATCCACAACGAGATCGCCAACCACCGGGCCGGCCGTCCGGCGCACGTGAAGATCAAGGTCAACTCGATCGTCGACGAGGCCGTGATCGACGCGCTGTACCGGGCCTCGCAGGCCGGGGTGCCGGTGGACGTCTGGGTGCGCGGGATCTGCGCGATCCGGCCGGGGGTGCCGGGGCTGAGCGAGAACATCCGGGTGCGCAGCATCCTGGGGCGCTTCCTGGAGCACTCGCGGGTGTTCGTCTTCGGCAACAACGGCGATCCGGAGGTGTGGATCGGCAGCGCCGACATGATGCACCGCAACCTGGACCGCCGGATCGAGGCGCTGCTGCGGATCACCGACCCGGCGCACCGGGCGGAACTGTCGGGGCTGATCGAGCTCGGCATGTCGGACGAGACGGAGTCCTGGCACCTCGGGGCGGACGGGTCGTGGACCCGGCACGCGCAGGACGCCGAGGGCAAGCAACTGCGGCACGTCCAGGACCTGCTCATCGACTCGCGTCAGCGTCGCCGGGCCGTCACCGCCCGGTGACGGCCGGTCGCCGCCACGACCCCGCTGACGCGAGACGCGACGACGCGACCGCGCGATCCACTGACGCGAGCCGCTGAGCGGTAGGGAGCCGCTGAGCGGTCGGCCACCAGCCCCGGGGACGGCCCCGGGGGAACGGGGATCTACCTAGTCATGACCGATGCGCCGATGACGGCCCAGGCGGCCTCCACCGCGACCGCCGGGGACATCCTCTCCAGCCATCTCACCGCCCTGGCGGGTGCGTTCCTGCGCGCGCTGCCGCTGGCCGTGGGCGAGGTCGGCGCCAGACCGGGGGCGTCCGTCGTCCCGTCCGGGGGGACGGACGACCTGCTGCGGGCGGTGCGGCGGATCAACGGGCTGCTGCACACCTTCGGCGCGGTCCTCGAACCGGGCTGGACGCAGGAGTCCCGGACCGATCTGCGCTGGCTGCTCAACCTGCTGGCGCTGGAGCCGGGGTACGTGCGGCGGGCGTCCCGGCTGCTGGGTGCGCTGGACGGGCTGAACGGCAGCGAGGCGGACGGTCCGGGGATGCTGGCCGGCCACGTGGGGGCGCCGAAGGCCCGGGCGCTGCTGGACCGGCAGCTGACCCTGGCACGGACCAGGGCGCACTCGACGGTGCTGCAGGAGCTGCGGTCGGCGCGGCTGCACGCGCTGGCGGACCGGATGACGCTGCTGGTGGCGGATGCGCCGCTGGCGGAGCAGGCCGGGGGCCGGGCGGGCGCGGTGCTGCTGCCGCAGGCGGGGGCCGCGCTCACCGCGCTGGCGGTGAGCATCCAGCAGCTGCCCCTGCAGCGTGCGGCCACGCCGTACGGAGGGGACGGACTGCGCCGGCTGGCGGCCGTGGCGCACACCGTGCCGGCCCAGGGGCAGGAGGCGCCGAAGGCCCGGGGCGCGCTGGACGCGGACGCGGCGCTGGCGGCGGACGACGCGCCGTGGCACCGGGCGCGGGTCCTGGTGAAGCGGGCCAGGTACGCGCTGGAGGTGTGCGGGCGGCCGTCGACGGTGCTGGACGAGCTGGACGGGGTGCTGGCGCGGCACCAGGAGGCCTCGGACGCGGCGGTGACGGCGGCGACGGCGGCGCGCACGCCGCGGATCACCCCGGCGACGGCGTACGTGCTGGGCGTGGTCCACGCCGACCAGCGGCTGGAGGTGGAGGCGGCCCGGTACGCCTTCGGGCGCCGCTGGCCGGAGCTGCCGCCCGGTCCGGAGGCCTGGCTGGAGCTGCCGCCGGCCGACGGCTGGGGGACGGCGGCGGAATCCCGGACGGCCTGAGGTGGGGAGACGGTCGGCGGTCCCCGGCCGGGGACCGGTGGTGCTGGCGGCCGGGGCCGTGCTCTGGCTGCCGGGACGGGTGAAGAGGAGCGGTCGCCTGGGGCGGCCCCGGATCGCGGTGATCCACCGGCCCAAGTACGACGACTGGAGCCTGCCCAAGGGGAAGCTGGACCGGGGCGAGGGCGTGGTCGAGGCCGCGCTGCGCGAGGTGTGGGAGGAAACCGGGTTCACCTGCGTGCTGGGGGAGGAGCTGCCGGCCCAGCACTACCTGGCGCAGGGCCGTCCCAAGGAGGTCCGGTACTGGGCCGCGGTGCCGGGGGCGGGGGAGTTCCGGCCGAACCGGGAGGTGGACCGGCTGGAGTGGCTGCCGGCCGGGAAGGCCCGGGCCCGGTTGACCCACGAGCGGGACCGCCGGCTGGTCGACGCGCTGCTGGAGCTGTTGGGGGCGCGGCCGGTCCGGTCGGCGTCCGCGGAGTCGTGAAGGAACGGTGGAAGTGATCTCGCCGCGCCCGGGTCGTGACGCAACCGTTACTACCTGACGTAGTTTCCTGCCATCCGTTCGAGGTTCACTCTCCGTTCACTTACGACCGGCTGACGCGTCACCTACCCGGCTTAACTTCGGTGTCACCGGAGGGCCGAACAGGCCCCGGACCACAGCAGAACCCGCGCTCCGCCGTGTCGTGCACGGCCCGCGCGCAGGGCAATGCCACAGAAAGGGACACCCTGTGAAGCTCCAGCGGAACGGCCGCTCCAAGGCCCTCGCGATCGGTGCCATGGCGCTCGTCAGCTCGCTGTCGCTCGCCGCCTGCGGTTCGGACGAGAACACCACCACCACCGGCGCCTCGGGCAGCGGCTCCGCCGCCCCGGCCGCCAAGATCGAGTGCGGCCCCAAGCCGGCCGCGCTGCTGGCCGCCGGCTCCACCGCGCAGGGCAACGCGATCGACGTCTGGAAGACGAACTTCGCCGCTGCCTGCAAGGAGTCCTCGGTCAACTACGGCGGCGGCGGCTCGGGCGCCGGTGTCCAGCAGTTCACCCAGGGCAAGGTCCAGTTCGCCGGTTCCGACTCGCCGCTGAAGCCGGCCGAGGTCGACGCCACCAAGGCGATCTGCACCGGTGGCCAGGGCATCAACCTGCCGCTCGTCGCCGGCCTGATCTCGATCGTCTACAACGTGGACGGCGTGGACAACCTGGTCCTCGACGGTCCGACCACCGCCAAGATCTTCGACTCGCAGATCACCAAGTGGAACGACCCGGCGATCGCGGCGCTCAACCCGGGCGCCAAGCTGCCCGACGCCGACATCCAGGCCGTCCACCGTACGGACGACTCCGGCACCAACGAGAACCTGACCAAGTACTTCGCCAAGGTCTCCAACGGCGCCTGGGCCTACCCGGCCGCCAAGGCGTGGGCCGGCAAGGGCGGGCAGGGCGCGAACGGCTCCGCCGGTGTCGCGGCCCAGGTGAAGCAGGTCAAGAACTCGATCAGCTACGCCGAGCTGTCCTACGCCCAGTCCAACAACCTGAAGAGCGCCGCCATCAACACCGGCGCATCCAAGCCGGTCGAGGCCACCGCCGCCAACGCCGCCACCACCTTCGCCAAGGCGAAGATCGCGGGCACCGGCAGCGACCTGGCGCTGACCCTCGACTACGGCACCAAGGACGAGGGTGCCTACCCGCTGGTCCTGGTCACCTACGAGATCGTCTGCGACAAGGGCAACAAGGCCGAGAGCCTCGACGCCCTGAAGGCGTTCCTGACCTACGCGGCCAGCGACGCCGGGCAGAAGGCCGTCGGCGAGGCGGGCTACGTCCCGCTGCCGAAGGAGCTGACGGACAAGGCCAACGCGATCATCCCGACGCTGGCCTGACCTCCGCAGGACCTCCGATGGAGCGGCCCCGTGGACGAGGGGGGCCGGGGCCGCTCCACCGGACGCATTGACCTAGAAGCACGTCCGGGGCACCGCCGCCAGGGTGCCGCCCCCTCGGGGCAGCACCACCAGACCGGAGTAGACCAATGACTTCAAACACCCCTGCCGCCCCGCGAGGCAGGGAACGCCGCAAGCGTGACAGCCGGGTCGGCGACAAGATCTTCATGAACCTGTCCCGCGGGTCGGGCATCCTGCTGCTGGTCATCATGGCCGCCATCGCAGGCTTCCTGACCTGGCGCGCGGGTATCGCGCTGACCAAGAACGAGGGCAACTTCCTCACCACCTTCGAGTGGACGCCGGACGCCCCGAAGCCGGTCTTCGGCATCGCCGTCCTCGCGTTCGGCACCATCGTCAGCGCGGCGATCGCGATGGCGATCGCCGTCCCGGTGGCCATCGGGATCGCGCTGTTCATCTCGCACTACGCCCCGCGCCGGATCGCCCAGCCGTTCGCCTACCTGGTGGACCTGCTGGCGGCCGTGCCCAGCATCATCTACGGCCTCTGGGGCGCGCTCTTCCTGGTGCCGCACCTGTACGGGCTGACCAGCTGGCTGGACGAGTACCTCGGCTGGACGTACATCTTCGACCAGTCCAAGGTCGGCACCGCCCCGCGCACCCTGTTCACCGTCGGCATCCTGCTGGCCATCATGATCCTGCCGATCATCACCGCGGTCAGCCGCGAGGTCTTCCGGCAGGTGCCGCGGATGCACGAGGAAGCGGCGCTCGCGCTCGGCGCGACCCGCTGGGAGATGATCCGGACCTCGGTGCTGCCCTTCGGCCGCCCCGGCATCATCTCGGCCTCGATGCTCGGCCTCGGCCGTGCGCTCGGCGAGACCATCGCCGTCGCCGTCGTGCTCTCCGCCAACAACTCCCTCTCGCTGCACCTGCTCGACCCGGGTGGCGGTACCTTCGCGCAGAACATCGCGCTGAAGTTCAGCGAGGCCCAGCCCTTCGGCCGGGACGCGCTGATGGCCTCCGGTCTCGTCCTGTTCGTGATCACCCTGCTGGTGAACGGTGCCGCGCGGCTGATCGTCGCCCGCCGCAAGGAGTACTCGGGGGCCAACGCATGAGCGCCGCGACCACGTCCGTTCCGGCGGACGCCCGCCCGGTCGACCGCCCGCTGACCGCCAACCGGCTCCCCAAGTGGGCCCCGGCCGCCATCGCCGCCGGCTCGATCGCCCTCGGCTGCGGCATCGGCCTGGTCGGCGGCCTGGAGAGCAAGCTCCAGTGGGGCCTGATCTCCGCGATCCTCTTCCTGGGCATCAGCTACGGGCTCGCGGCCCAGGTCGAGGGCCGCCGGCAGGCCAAGGACCGGTTCGCGACCTCGCTGGTCTGGGTGGCCTTCATCCTGGCCGTCATCCCGCTGCTCGCGCTCGTCACCTACACCGTCCAGCAGGGCGCCGAGGTGGTGGACAGCTACTTCCTGACGCACTCCATGAAGGGGGTGCGGTACTCGGGCCCCGGCGGTGGCATCTACCACGCGCTGATCGGCACCATGCAGCAGGTGCTGCTGGCCACCCTGATGGCGGCGCCGATCGGTCTGCTCACCGCGGTCTACCTGGTCGAGTACGGCCGGGGCACGCTCGCCAAGGCGGTCACCTTCTTCGTCGACGTCATGACGGGTGTCCCGTCGATCGTCGCCGGTCTGTTCATCCTGTCCCTGTGGAACATCGCCCTCGGCTTCAGCTACTCCGGCTTCTCGGGCAGCCTCGCGCTGGCCATCCTGATGATGCCGGTCGTGGTCCGCTCCACCGAGGAGATGCTCAAGCTCGTCCCGAACGAGCTGCGCGAGGCGTCGTACGCACTCGGTGTGCCGAAGTGGAAGACCATCCTGCGGATCGTCCTCCCCACCGCCATCGGCGGCATCACCACCGGTGTGATGCTCGCGGTCGCCCGCATCACGGGTGAGACCGCGCCGGTGATGATGCTGGTCTTCGGCGGGGACATCATCAACACCAACCCGTTCGACGGACCGCAGCAGTCGCTGCCGATGTACATCTGGCAGCAGTACGCCATGGTGAACAACGACTTCGGCTACGCGCGGGCCTGGGGTGCCGCGCTCGTGCTGATCGCCTTCGTGATGGCGCTCAACCTCATCGCCCGGGGCATCGCACGCTGGCGCTCGCCCAAGGGCGGACACTGACCGACTGACGTACGACCGGCATCTACGAGCGGCCCCCGGCCGCGGGCTGAAAGAAGACGAAAGAACATGGCCAAGCGCATCGACGTCAGCGGACTGTCCGCCTTCTACGGCAGCACCAAGGCCATCGAGGACATCTCGATGAGCATCGAGCCCCGCTCGGTGACGGCCTTCATCGGCCCCTCGGGCTGCGGCAAGTCGACCTTCCTGCGGACCCTCAACCGGATGCACGAGGTGATCCCCAACGCCCGGGTCGAGGGCAAGGTCCTCCTCGACGACGAGAACCTGTACGGGTCGACCGTCGACCCGGTCGCCGTCCGCCGCGCGGTCGGCATGGTCTTCCAGCGCCCGAACCCGTTCCCGACCATGTCGATCTACGACAACGTGGTCGCCGGGATGAAGCTCGCGGGTGTTCGCAAGAAGTCCGTCCTCGACGGTGTCGTGGAGAAGTCCCTCAAGGGCGCCAACCTCTGGAACGAGGTCAAGGACCGCCTGAACAAGCCGGGTGCCGGCCTCTCCGGCGGCCAGCAGCAGCGCCTCTGCATCGCCCGCGCCATCGCGGTCGAGCCCCAGGTCCTGCTGATGGACGAGCCCTGCTCCGCCCTCGACCCGATCTCCACCCTCGCCATCGAGGACCTGATCGGCGAGCTGAAGGAGCAGTTCACCATCGTCATCGTGACGCACAACATGCAGCAGGCGGCCCGCGTCAGCGACCGCACCGCCTTCTTCAACCTGGCCGGCGTCGGCCAGCCGGGCAAGCTGATCGAGCTCGACGACACGCAGCGGATCTTCTCCAACCCGTCCGTGCAGGCGACCGAGGACTACATCTCGGGCCGCTTCGGCTAGACCGCAGCACCCCGTCACAGCCGGTCTCCGGCCTCCGGTCCCCGGTGGCCGGTCTCCGGCCTCCGGGCCGGCAACGCCCGGAGACGGCCGACGGACCAGAGCTGCTTCGCGGTGCTGCATGGCGGTGCCGCCGCGGAGCATGGAAAAGGGCCCGCCCCCGAGATGTGGGGGCGGGCCCTGTCACGTCCGCAGGGTTCGGGGCGCCGGCCCGTCAGCCCCAGAACAGGTGGACGAACCAGTACACCAGCGCCGCGACGAGGGCGGCCGCCGGCATCGTGATGAACCAGCCGAGGACGATGTTCTTGGCGACGCCCCAGCGCACCGCGCGGATCCGCTTGGTGGCCCCCGCGCCCATGATCGCCGAGGTGATCACGTGGGTGGTGGAGATCGGCGCCTTGAAGACGAACGACGTGATGTACATGACGGTCGAGGCGGTGGCCTCGGCCGCGAAGCCCTGCGGCGGATCCAGCTCGATGATCTTCCGGCCGAGGGTCCGCATGATCCGCCAGCCGCCCGCGTAGGTGCCGAGCGAGAGCATGGTGGCGCAGGAGATCTTCACCCAGACCGGGATCGGGTCGCCCTCGGACTCGTGGCCCGAGATGGTGAGGGCCATGACCACGATGCCCATCGTCTTCTGGGCGTCCTGCAGACCGTGCGCGAGGGCCATGGCGGCGGCCGACGCGGTCTGTGCGACCCGGAAGTTGCGCTTGGCCCGGTGCGGGTTGGCCCGCCGGAAGATCCAGAGGATCGCCAGCATCACCAGGAAGCCGCCGACCAGGCCGACCACCGGCGAGACGATCATCGGAATGATGATCTTGTCGATGACCCCGTTCCAGATCACCTCGGTACCGCCGGCCAGCGCCGCACCCACCATGCCGCCGAACAGCGCGTGCGAGGAGGAGGACGGCAGACCGAAGTACCAGGTGACGAGGTTCCAGGCGATCGCTCCGACCAGCGCGGCGAACAGGATCGCCATCCCCTGGTTGCCGGTCGGGGTCTCGATGATGCCCTGGGAGACGGTGTGCGCCACCCCGCTGCCCAGGAAGGCGCCCGCCAGGTTCATCACCGCGGCCATCGCGAGCGCGGCCCGGGGGGTGAGCGCCCGGGTGGAGACCGAGGTGGCGATCGCGTTCGCCGAGTCGTGGAAGCCGTTGGTGTAGGTGAAGAAGAACGCAACGCCGATGACGGCGATGAGTGCTGCGGTGTCCACGAGGGTCAGGACTCCTTGACCGCGATGGTCTCCACCGTGTTGGCGACGTGCTCGAAGGCGTCCGCGGCCTGTTCGAGGACGTCCACGACCTGCTTGAGCTTGAGCACCTCGATGGCGTCGTACTGGCCCGAGAACAGGTGGGCGAGCAGCTTGCGGTGGATCTGGTCGGCCTGGTTCTCCAGCCGGTTGACCTCGATCCAGTACTCGGTCAGGTTGGACATGCTGCGCAGGTTCGGCATCGCCTCGCAGGTGAGCTCGGCAGCCCGGGCCAGCACCTCGATCTGCTGCTCGATGCCCTTGGGGAGGGTCTGGATGTCATAGAGGACGACCAGGTCGACGGCCTCCTCCATGAAGTCCATGATGTCGTCCAGCGACGAGGCGAGGTTGTAGATGTCCTCGCGGTCGAAGGGCGTGATGAAGGACGAGTTCAGCTGGTGGAAGACCGCATGGGTGGTGTCGTCTCCGGCGTGCTCGGCGGCGCGCATGCGCTCGACGATCTCCGCGCGGGCCGACACGTCTGATCCCAGCAGTTCCAGCAGGAGCTTCGAACCGACGACCAGGTTCTCCGCGGCAGCGGTGAACATGTCGTAGAAGCTCGTCTCCTTCGGGGTCAGGCTAAAACGCACGGAAATCTCCGATGTGCGGGGTAGGGGACTGAACGATGCTAGGTGCAACCAAGCGCAATTGCGCAAACGGGGTGGTCGAAGAGGAGCCGGAACTTCCCCTTCCGTTCGGCTGCCGCAGCCGTGGGCCCGGCCTGCATCCCAGGTGTGGGCGTGAGCCCCCAGTCTGACGGAACCTCGCCCGGATCGCCCCTGCCGTGCGCCGGGAAGACCGGGGTGTTCCCCGGACGGGGGAACCGCGCCCGCGCCCGGGCGCGCGCCCCGTCCGCGCCCCGCCCCCGCCGCGAACCGCTCCTCCGTACCGGCCGACCGGTACGGAGGAACACCACGACCGGCCCCGGTGTTGGACACTGGATGCCGACGCAGCCACCCAGGCACTCAGACGAAGGCGGGCCGATGACCACCACGCAAGCGCGCACCGAGCCGGAGCCGGCGCCGGCGGCCGGGGCGGAGGCGCATGGCGAGCAGACCGCGCCGGACGCGACCACGTCGGCCGCCGTCACCGCCGTCGCCACCGAGCCTGCCGACGCCGCGGCCACCGCCGACGCCGTCGGACACCACGGAGCCCACGGGGGGCCGCACGGGTACACCGCCCGGAAGGACGCCCACCTCAAGCGGCTGCGCCGGATCGAGGGCCAGATCCGCGGCCTGCAGCGCATGGTCGACGAGGACGTCTACTGCATCGACGTGCTCACCCAGGTCTCGGCCAGCACCAAGGCCCTCCAGTCCTTCGCGCTCTCGTTGCTGGAGGAGCACCTGCGGCACTGCGTCGCCGCTGCCGCCGAGGAGGGCGGCACCGAGCTGGACGCCAAGGTCGCCGAGGCCACCGCGGCCATCGCCCGCCTCCTGCGCAGCTGAACGCACGCCCCGGCCGTCCGACCGGCGGCCGCCCCGTTCCCTGCCGCCCTGCTTCGGGCTGTCCCGCTTCCGGCCGTCCTGGTCCCGGTGGGCCGCTTCCGGCCGTCCCGGTTCATGGTCCCCGGCCGGTCGCTCCCGGCCGTCATGGTCCCCGGCCGGTCGCTCCCGGCCTCAGTCGTCGAGCTCCAGGCCGTTCCGCACGGGCCCGGTGACCGGACCGCCGTCGGGCCGGTCGAGCAGGACCTCGTCGATCCGTTCGGTCGGCAGACGGTCGCCGCTGCTGGCCGTGGCCGCGATCATCAGCTCCCCGGCCAGCTCGATCTCGTCGAGGGCCGCGTCGTCGTGGCCGCCGCTGCGGCTGCCCGTGGACGACATCACCTGCACCACCCCTTCAGCGCCTCGCCAGCCCGGGCGGCAGCCACCCGGCGTCCAGCCTAGGCACTCCGGAGCCCGCCCACATGGCACGGACGGGCCATCTCGGAGCCGCCGAAACGGGTGGCCCGGCAGGTATCCCGGGCCCACCCGGTCCGACGGTGTCCCCTTTCGCCCCGCTCCCGGCCCCCGCGCCGGGTCCCCTCCTCCGGCCTCCTCCTCCGGCCTCCTTCTCCGCGCCGCGCCGTCGCGCCGCCCGGCCGCCGGGCTGTGGGCCGGGACGCGGCCGGGCCACCGGGCCCTACTTCGGGCTCTCGGTGGGCTTCATCGCGTAGATGTCGGAGGCCGGCGGCTCCGCGGCCTCCACCGGCTTGCCGAAGTCCGTCAGCGAGGTGGTCGAGACCACCTTCACCTGGTCCTTCGCCTCCTTCGAGCCGGCCACCCCGGCGAAGGTGAAGACCTCGACCACCTTGTGGAGCCGGCCCTGCTCGTCCAGCCAGGCGTCGTACGGGACCTCCTTGACCGTGAAGGTCTGCGCCGCCATCCGCAGCCCGTCCCCGCCCCGTCCGCCGGTGGCGTCCGCCGCCTTGGTGAGGTCCAGGGTGCCGCGGTAGTGCTTCAGGGCCGCCCCGCCGACCGTCTCGGTGCCGACCAGTTCCGCCTGCTGGGCGCCGCGCAGCGCGCCCGCCGCGGAGGCCGGGTCGGTCGCGCCGCCGCTGACCAGGTTCCCGTCCGGGAGCTGGCGGACGTCGAGCTTGACCCACTTGCCCTCGGGCACCTTGGCGCCGCTGTTCTGCAGGTAGACGGTGCCCGGCAGGAGCACCTCGACGATCTTGCCGGTGGTCGCCGCGCCCGGCGGCACCTGAACCTCCAGCCGGCCGATCCGCTTCACGTAGTCGTAGCCGCCGGTGCCGGTGAAGACGGCCTTCTTGTCGGCGGACTCGGTCACCAGCTCGGTGGCCGCGTGCGCGGAGCCGGTCCGGCCCGTGATGTCGGCGGCGTTGCGGACAGCCGTCAGCGGGTCGGCGGCGAGCCGGTCCGGGCTGCTGCTCGCCTGCTGGTCGGCGGAAGCGTCGCCGGCGCCGTCCGAGCAGCCGCTCAGTCCGGTCAGGACGGCGGCGAGCAACGCGGCCCCCGCCGCCGGCCGCAGCCGCGGCCCGGACCGGCCGGTCCGCCGGCCACTGCGCTGTTGGTCGGTCATCTTCATCCTCGCGACAACCCCCTCGGGCCCGACTGCCCCGCCGGCCACCAGTGGATGGGCAGAGCTCTTTCCGGGCAAACGAGTTGACGTGAGAAGGGTTACGCGGGAACCGGCGCGCGCCGGATGTCGCACGCCGGAGCGCCGGATACCTCCCGGGCGTCGCGGTCTGGGGCTCTGGAGCGTTACGGTGAAGCACGTGCACAGTGAGCTGCCGGCCAAACCCGGCACCACCCGGATGCCCGAGCACCGTGTCGCGATCAGCGAACACGGTTCCTTCTGCTTCGCGACCTGCGTCTGCGGCTGGTTCTCCCCGGCCCGCCGCTCGCGCGACCTCACCCGGCGGGAGGCCGCCGACCACCTCGCCGCCAGCGGCGAGGAGGACGGATAGGCCGGAGGGGTCCGGGACCCCTCCGCGCTCCGCCCGACGAGGCTTCGGGGGCGCTGCGGTGCGCGGGGGAGGGCCCGTGGCGGCTCAGGCCGCCAGATCGGACTCCGGCGGCTGTTCGTCGGCCCGGACGGAGCCCCGCGGGCCGCCGCCGCGACGGCGCCCGCCCGATCGCCGGCCACCGCCCTGCGGGGCGCGGATCAGCGGGGCGAGAGCGGTCCGGCCGATCGCATGGCAGAACGGGACGAGCACGGCCATCGCGATCGGCGCCAGCAGCAGGACCACCGCCGTCGCGAGCGCGAAGCCGCCGATCACGTCGGTGGGGTAGTGGACGCCCATGTACATCCGGCAGAAGCCCTGCAGCAGGGCCAGCCCGCCGGCGATCCAGCCGAGCCGCCGGTTCACGAGGAACAGCGCCACCGCGATGCCCATCGACATCGTGGAGTGGTCGCTGACGAAGGAGTACGTGCCCTCCTTGCCCTCCACCAGCACGTCCAGGCCGGCATGGTCGACGAAGGGCCGCGGACGGTCCACGATGGCCGAGATCGGCAGGTTGGCCACCTCGGCGATGGCGACCGCGAGCGGGGCCCAGAGCAGCCCGGCGACGGCCACCGGGGCGTCCGGACGGCGTCTGGCCCGGAGCCAGCCGGTCAGACCGAGCAGGGCGAGGCCGAGCAGGATGCCGTACTCACCGATCCAGGACACCGCATGGTCCAGCCAGGCCGGGGAACGCCTGGCCAGGCCGTTGACGGCGTAGAGCAGGCCGAGGTCGGGGTTGGTCGTGTCGGCAAGCGGCGTCGACACGCCGCACCTCCTTCTGGTCCGCAGCACCTGATCGTTCCGGCCGTGGTCCGCGCAGCGCCGCCCAGGTCAGGCGGGCTGACGCGGGACCATCCGACACAACGTCATAACCGGTGCACAGCGTTCCACGGAAACGCGCGGTTATGGAAACTTGACTCAGCGTCCACAGTGCACTCACACCGCGCGGGCGGGCGGGGTCAGCTCTTTGCGGGCCTTTGACCTGCACCTGCCGTGACGGGGCCGGTGGCGAGCGGGGTCCTGGCCGCCGCCGGAGCGGGGGTCCCGGCCGGGTTCGGGGCGGGGGTCGTCGGGTTCGGGGCGGGCGCGGCCGGGGCCGCCGGGTCGCCGGGACGGCTCGGGGCGATCACGGTGCCCTCCGCGTCGCGCATCGGCAGCGCCTGGGCGGCGTCCGACGCGACGCGGGTCGCCCCGATGTACTCGCGGGTGTCGATCTTGTCGTAGCGGATCACCGCGTTCGTGTGCGGCGCGTTGATCATGTAGCCCCCGCCCACATAGATGCCGACGTGGTGGATGCTGCGCGGATCGCCGAGGTCGGTCGCCCAGAACACCAGGTCCCCCGGGCGCAACTGGTCGCGGGAGGGGTGCGGCCCGGCGTACCACTGGTCGTTGGCGACCCGGGGGAGCTTGATCCCCACGCTGGCGTACGCGGCCTGGGTCAGCCCCGAGCAGTCGAACCGCCCGTTCTGCGAGGGCAGCCCCTCACCGCCCCACTGGTAGGGGGTGCCGAGCTTGGTCTGCGCGAAGTAGATCGCGGCCGCCGACTGCGAGGAGACCTCCACCGGTGCGACCGGTGCGGCGAAGCTTCCGGCCGTCGCCAGGATGTTCCGCACGTAGCCCTGGGTCTCCTTGTACGGCGGAACGCCCTGGTACTTCGTCACCGCGCCCGGACCGGCGTTGTAGGCGGCCAGCATGTTGGACTGGCGGTCACCCGGGACCTTCGCGACGTAGGCGGCCAGCGCGCAGTCGAAGGTGGCCGCCGAGGCGATCGCGTCCAGCGGGTCCCAGGGGTCCTTCCGGCCGTCGTTGTTACCGTCCGTTCCGTAGGCCGACCAGGTGTCAGGCATGAACTGTGCCAATCCCTGTGCCCCCACGTAGGAACGGGCCCGTGGGTTGAAACCGCTTTCCTGGTAGAGCTGTGCCGCGAGCAACGGCGGTGAGAGGTCGGGGCAGAGCTGTCCCCACTGCTGGATCGGCCCCTGGTACGCCGCCGGAACGGTTCCCGGGGAGAGGCCGGCGCGATTGCCCGACTGTTGTGGTGTCCCACTCGCCGCAAACGTCCCGACGGTCACCAGACCGACGAAGCCGATCAGGACAACTCCCGCAGCGGCGGCGGCCGTACCGGCCTTCCGGAGTACCATCAGCACCATCCCGACGAATCGTCAGTCGAAGTGTCCCGGAAGGCGTTGCTCACCGCAATCATCAGAGATACAAAGAGTGAGCGCTATCCTTCGTACGGTGGACATCCTCGCGTACGTGTCCGATGCCTCACGACCAATCTGCGAGAAGTAGCCAAGTCGACATCAGATCTGGCCAAGAATAGGTACTGACCCTTCGCGCGGGCGGGGTCTGGGCCCTTGAATTTGCCTGATCGGGCGGTGAGATGGAAATGGACCTGAGCAGCGTGAACAGCATCGCGATCGGCCACTTGGCCGAGGACCCTCCCAAGAAGCCGAATATCGACACCATCATCGGTGGGATCGCCCCGGACTGGGGCCCGTTCGCGAGCCTCGGGTCCGAGGCCCGGGTGATGGTCCAGGTCGTCATGGCCGTCGCGATCCTCGCCTGCCTCGGCCTCGCCGTCTGGGGTGCGGCCAAACAGCGGATCGGCGCCACCGCGATGCGTGACAGCTTCGGCGCCGAACAGGGCAAGGGGCTGATCATCGCCGGGCTGACCGGCGTGTTCATCATTGGATCACTCGGCACTCTGTTCACCATTGTGTACGGCATGGCCATCTGACGATCGGACAGATCGGGTGGTGACGGTGCGGGGAGACGGGGAACCGCCCGTCGCCGGGCCGACCGACCACCCGGCACGGTCGACCGTCCGACCGGACGGCCGTCCGGTCGACCGGGATCCGCCGGAGTCCCCCCGGGAATCCCGCCCCACCACCTCTCCCTCCGCGCCCGCCCCCGGGCGGAGGGGCCCCCGGAGCCGCCCCGGCTCCCCGCACCAGGAGGGCCGCCGTGCCGTTGTCCGACGACCAGCCGCACACTCGCACGCGGCTGCCGGTCGGTGAACAGCCCTCCTCCCTGGCGGCCGCCCGTCAACCCAGGCCGCTGCGCACGCTGCTGACGGTCCTGGTGGTCGTCACGCTCCTGGTGGTCGCGATCTCCATCGCCAACCGGGGCAAACCCGACCCGTCCGGCACCCCCGCGGGCGGCTCCGCCGACCGGGCCACCTCGACCGCCACCACCGGCGCGGGCCCCGCGCCCAGCGGCGACCAGCCCGTCGCCACCACCGCCAACGGCATCGCCGCAGGCTTCCCGCACACCGACCAGGGCGCCCAGTCGGCCGCGGCCAACTACGCGGTGGCCATCGGCTCCGCCGACATGTTCCGCACCGACAGCCGCCACACCATCGTCGCCACCATCGCCGACCCCACCGCCACCCCGACCCTCCAGGCCCGCCTGGACCAGGGGTTCGGCGGTGACACCGTGACCCGCTACGGACTGGACGCCCAGGGCCGCGCACCCAAGGGGCTCACCTTCGTCAGCCGTACCGTGCCGGTCGGTACCAAGTCGGTCGGCTACAGCGAAACGGAGACCAAGGTCGAGGTCTGGTGCACCGGCCTCACCGGCCTGGCCGGCGAACGATCGGTCCTGCCGGTCGTGGCGAACTGGTTCACGCTCACTTTCACCCTCCGCTGGACGGGCAGCGACTGGAAGCTCACCGACTACGCCAGCCGGCAGGGCCCCGCCCCCATGCCCGGCGACCAGCAGGCCGCCACCGCCGAGGAGATCACCGGCGCCGTCCAGCAGTTCGGGGGTTTCCGCTATGCCCGTTGACCACACACCGAGCCTTCGTAGCGCGCGCCGGGGTTCCGTAGCCGCGCCCGGCGGCCGAGCCCCCGCCCGCCGGGCGGGAACCGTGGCGGCCGCTGTAGCGGCCGTCCAGCTCACGGCGCTGCTCGCGGCGCAGCGGGCCTTCGCCGAGCCTTCGCCGTCCTCGTCGACGACACCGACGTCCAACCCGTCACCGACTGGCGCGCCCAACGCGAATTGCCCCGATCTGCCGATCTCGGGCAACGGCATTCTCTGCGTGGACAAACCCGGCGGTGGGGCCTCGCTTCCCGGGAGTGGGACGGTGGGGAGTGTGACCGATCCGCTGGGGTCGTTGGCGAAGGGGTGTGCGCAGGCGGCGGCGTGGGTGGTGCGGAAGCTGTCGGGGGCGATCGACGGGACGACGGAGGTGGACTTCACCAACGCGTCGTTCCTGCAGCAGTACGCGGTGGTGTTCGCCGCGTCGACGATCATCACGTTGGTGCTGTGGCTGCTGGCGGTGACCAAGCGGGCGGTGCGTGGGGCGCCGCTGGCGACGGCGGTGTCGGAGGCGATCGGGTTCCTCTGGCTGACGGTGGTGGCCTCGGCGTTCACGCCGCTGATCCTGTACACCGTGGTGAGTGCGACCGACGGGTTGACCAAGGCGGTCGCGGTGGGGACGAAGTCGGACACCGGGACGTACCTGGGCGGGTTCGCGGACACCCTGGAGAAGGGTGACATGGGCGGCGGGCCGCTGATCCTGATCATCGTCTCGCTGGTGGCCGTGCTGGCGGCGGCGGTGCTCTGGATCGAGCTGCTGATCCGGGCGGCGATGCTGTACGTGGGCGCGCTGCTGGGGACGGCGGTGTACGCGGGCCTGGTGGACAAGCAGCTGTGGAAGCACGTGCGCCGCTGGGCGGGGCTGATGGTGGCGGTGGACCTGGCGAAGCCGATCATCGTGATCATCCTCGGGCTGGCCGGTGCGGTGGCGGCCGGGGCGGGTGCGGACGACGACTTCGCCCGGGTGCTGTCGGGCCTGGCGATCCTCTTCCTGTCGATCTTCGCGAGCGCCGCCGTGTACCGGTTCGTACCGGGCTTCGGGGACGAGATGGTGAACATGCGCCAGGCCCGGGCCAGTGCGGTGTCGGCCGGGTCGGCGATGATCAACGGGACCGCGAACCTGATGAAGCAGGGCATCACCACCCACGGCGACCGCGGCGGGCAGCCTGGCGGCGGGGGCGGGGGTGCCGGCGGCGGTTCGGTCGCACCGGGCATCGCCGCCCACGCGTCGCGGACGCCCGCGCCACCGCAACAGGCCGGGCCGCCGGCCCAGGCCTCGGGTCCGCTCCGCGACAGCAATCCAGCGAAGGGAGGGTGACGGGTAAGTGAGCAGCGAACCGCTCGGCCAGTACGGGGCCCAGTACGCCCAGTCGTACGTGCACCAGCGTCGTACCTATCTGATCGGCAAGGCCCGCCCCAACGCGCCGATCGGCCGGAACAGGGAGTCCGGCGAGATCGTGCTGATCATCTTCGGCGCCTTCCTCGGCATGGTCTGGGGCCTGATGATGCCGATCCTGCCGCTGCGGATCGGGGGCCTGGTCGGCCTGCCCCTGCTGGCGATCGCGGCGGTGTACGTGCCGTACCGGCGCCGGACGTTCTACAAGTGGGTGGAGATCAACCGCACCTACCGCCGGACGGTCCGCAGCGGGCGGGGTGTGTGGAAGTCGGACGCGATGGACGCCGGGACGCGGCTGGACGGCCGCGAGGTGGAGATCGGCCCGCCGCCGGGAGTCGGACGGCTGCGCTGGCTGGCGGCGCCGTTCGGGCCGGACGAGGTCGGGGTGCTGATGCACCTGGAGCGGCGCACGGTGACGGCGGCGATCGAGATCGAGGGCCCGGGCGTCGGCCTGCGGGACTCGGAGGACCAGGAGGCGCTGGTCGACCGGTTCGGGACGCTGCTGAAGCACGTCGCCAACGGGGACGGCTTCGTGACCCGGCTGCAGATCCTCGCCCGGACGCTGCCGGCCGACCCGGACGCGCACGCCAAGGACGTGGAGCGGCGCGGGGACCCGGACTCGCCGCGCTGGCTGATGGAGTCGTACGACCAGTTGCAGTCGATGGTGTCGACCTCCTCCGAGCAGCACCGGGCGTACCTGGTGGCCTGCATGCACTACACCCGTGACCTGGCGGCCGAGGCGCACGCGATGGGCCGGACCGCGAACGGGCGGCGGACCCGGGACGACGAGGGGCTGGCGGCGGTGATGGCCCGCGAGCTGACCGACATCTGTGCGCGGCTGGCGGAGGCGGACATCCGGGTGCGGCAGCCGCTGGGCCAGGCGCGGCTCTCCTCGCTGCTGCACTCGATGTACGACCCGGACCACCCGATCGACCACATCCAGGCGATGTCGAAGCGGAACGCCTGGCCGGCCGAGCTGGACGCCACGCACCAGCAGTACCTGCAGGCGAAGACCCGCGAGTCGGTGACCCGGGAGCCCTGGTGCCACGCGACGGCGTGGGTCAAGGAGTGGCCGCTGACCCCGGTGGGCGTCAACTTCCTGGCGCCGCTGCTGGTGCACACCCCGGACGTGATCCGGACGGTCGCGGTGACGATGGACCTGGAGCCCACCGACGTCGCGATCGAGCGGATGCTCACCGAGAAGACCAACGACGAGGCGGAGGCCAGCCGCGCCGCCAAGATGAACCGCACGGTCGACCCGCGCGACCTCGCCCACACGGGCCGGGTGGACCAGCGCGGCGACGACCTCGCGTCCGGTGCGGCCGGGGTGAACCTGGTCGGCTACATCACGGTCTCCTCGCGCAATCCGGAGGCGCTGGCCCGGGACAAGCGGACCATCCGCGCCTCGGCCGGCAAGAGCTACCTCAAGCTGGAGTGGTGCGACCGCGAGCACCACCGCGCGTTCGTCAACACCCTGCCGTTCGCCACCGGCATCCGCCGCTGATCCACCTGGAGGCCCCGCATGGCGATCGGTAACCTCACCGACGCGTTCACCAGCCTGATGTACGGCAAGGTGGAGACCACGCGCCTGCCCGTGCGCACCTCCACCGGGCAGGCGCAGGCGGTCTACCTGCCGACCGCCGCGCCCGGACTCGGCGACTCGGGCGTGATCATCGGGCGCGAGGTGTACAGCGGCAAGGGGTACGTCTACGACCCGTTCCAGCTGTACGGGCAGCAGCTGCCGGCGCCGCACTGGCTGGTGCTCGGCGAGTCCGGGAACGGCAAGTCGGCGCTGGAGAAGACCTACGTGCTGCGCCAGCTGCGCTTCCGGGACCGCCAGGTGGTGGTGCTGGACGCGCAGGGCGAGGACGGGGTCGGCGAGTGGAACCTGATCGCCAACGCGCTCGGCATAAAGTCGATCCGGCTGGACCCGATGGCGGCCCGGGACGGCGGGGTGAAGCTCAACCCGCTGGACCCGGCGATCACCCAGACCGGGCAGCTGTCGCTGCTGCGCACCATCGTCGAGGTGGCGATGGGGCGGGGTCTGGAGGAGCGGGCCGGCTTCGCGCTGAAGGCCGCGCACGCGCACGTGGCGGCCAACGTCCTGAACCGGCAGCCGGTGCTGGACGACATCATCGACACCCTGCGCAATCCGGCACTGGCCTCGGTGGAGTCGCTGGGCGTGGCGGTGGACGAGGTGCAGTCGTGGGGTCTGGACGTGGCGCTGGTGCTGGACCGGCTGGTCGACGGTGACCTCAGGGGCATGTTCGACGGGTCGACCACCGACGGCATCGACCTGGACGCGCCGCTGATCGTCTTCGACCTCTCGCACATCGACCGGAACTCGATCGCGATGCCGATCCTGATGGCGATCGTCGGGGTCTGGCTGGAGCACACCTGGATCAGGCCGGACCGGAAGAAGCGGATCTTCCTGGTCGAGGAGGCCTGGCACATCATCAACAGTCCGTTCGTGGCCCAACTGTTCCAGCGTTTGCTGAAGTTCGGCCGCCGGCTGGGCCTGTCGTTCGTCGCCGTGGTCCACCACCTGTCGGACGTGGTGGACGGCGCGGCGGCCAAGGAGGCCTCGGCGATCCTGAAGATGGCCTCGACCCGGACGATCTACATGCAGAAGGCGGAGGAGGCGCGGGCCACCGGCCGGGTGCTGGGTCTGCCGCGCTGGGCGGTGGAGATCATCCCCACACTTTCGCCGGGCATCGCGGTCTGGGACGTCAACGGGAACGTCCAGGTGGTGAAGCACATCATCACCGAGGCCGAGCGGCCACTGGTCTACACCGACCGCGCGATGACCGAGGACGCCGTCGCCGAACGGGTGCGCGCAGAGCGTCAGTTGGCGTCCGAACCGGGCGTCTGAGCCCGGTTCGCCGGCGGCCCCGACGGGCGCCCGGCCGCGCTCCCCGCGAGCGGCGGCCGGGGTGCGCCGGGGGCGTGCCGGCGGGGAAAGTCCGGCGACGATTCGTCAGTAGGTAACCCTGTCGTTACGTCCAGGGTCCTGACAGCTACGCGCGTTGACTCTAGGCTGCACTCGCGCAACGACACTCAGCGCCCCTACGGACCCGTCCACAGCCGGGCGCTCTCTCTCAGGTGCAGGGGACCCCTTCATGCTCTCCGTCAGATCCCGACGTGCGGCGCTGGCCGTCATCGCCGCCGCCGGCCTGGTGGGCACGGTGGCCGTGCCCACCGCGGCCCAGGCCGCGGACGCCAAGCGTCCCAAGACCGTCAACCTCCAGTTGCTGGCCATCAACGACCTGCACGGCAACCTGGAGGCCCCGGCCGGCTCGTCCGGCACCATCCGCGAGATCGACCCGGCCACCGGCCAGCCCGTCAACACCCCGGCAGGCGGCGTCGAGTACCTGGCCACCGCGCTGCGCGACGCGCGCATACCGGCCGACGACTCGATCACCGTCGCCGCCGGCGACCTGGTCGGCGCCTCCCCGCTGACCTCGGCGCTCTTCCACGACGAGCCCACCATCGAGGCGCTGGACAAGCTCGGCCTGGACGTCACCTCGGTCGGCAACCACGAGTTCGACGAGGGCGCCGCCGAGCTGCGCCGCCTCCAGGACGGCGGCTGCCACCCGGTCGACGGCTGCTACGAGGAGGGGCGCAAGTTCAAGGGCGCCAACTTCAACTACCTGTCGGCCAACGTCACCGACGAGAAGACCGGCAAGCCGCTGCTGGCCCCGTACTGGGTGACCAAGTCGCAGGGCGTGAAGGTCGGCTTCATCGGCGTCACCCTGGAGGGCACGCCGAACATCGTCACCGCCGAGGGCGTCAAGGGCCTGAAGTTCGGCAACGAGGTCGCCACGATCAACAAGTACGCCGCGGAGCTGAAGGCCAAGGGCGTCAACTCGATCGTCGCGCTGATCCACGAGGGCGGCCTCCCGGCCAGCAGCACGTACAACTACGACTGCGGCCCGGCCGGCCAGGGCATCTCCGGCCCGATCGTCGACATCGCCAAGAACATCGACCCGGCGGTCGGCGCCATCGTCACCGGTCACACCCACAACGCGTACGCCTGCACCATCCCGGACCCGCAGGGTGTGCCGCGTTCGGTGACCAGCGCGGCCTCCTTCGGCCGGCTCTACACCGAGATCGACCTGAAGCTCGACAAGACCACCGGCACGATCGTCCGTCCGTCGGTCAAGGCCGAGAACCACATCGTGCGCCGCACGGTCGCGAAGGCCCCGGACATGACGGAGCTGATCGCGCACTACTCCAAGCTGGCCGCGCCGATCGCCAACCGCCCGATCGGTTACATCGCCTCGGACATCAACGGCCGCGGCAACAGCGACCCGGAGAAGCCGCTCGGTGACGTGATCGCCGACGCCCAGCTGGCCGGTCTCGCCCCCGCCGACAAGGGCGGCGCGCAGATCGCCTTCATGAACCCGGGCGGTATCCGCTCCGACCTGGTCTTCAAGGCCAGCGGCGCCGAGGGCGACGGGGTGGTGACCTACGGCGAGGCGTTCACCGTCCAGCCGTTCACCAACATGATGCAGGTCAAGACGCTGACCGGCGCCCAGCTGATCCAGCTGCTCCAGCAGCAGGTGAGCGGTCCCAACGAGGCCTCGCCGAAGATCCTTCAGTCCTCCAAGGGCCTCACCTACACCCTGGACATGCGCAACAAGGGTGCCGAGCGGCTCGTCGTCGACTCGGTCCGGCTGAACGGCGCGCCGATCGACCCGGCCGCCAAGTACCGGGCCGCGGCCAACGAGTTCCTGGCCGGCGGCGGCGACGGCTTCCCGGCCTTCGCGGCCGGCACCGACAAGCTCGTCGGCGCCTCCGACCTGGACGTCTTCGCCGCGTACCTCGGTGCCAACAGCTCGGCCGCCGCGCCGCTTCAGGCGCCGGCGCAGGACCGCATCAAGGTCATCGGCCCGGGCAGCAGCATCGGCTGACCGTGAGCCGGTCGGGGCGGGGCGCCGTCGGGGCGCCCCGCCCCTCTGTGTTTTCCGGGCCTGTCGTCCGACGCCCGCCGCCTGTCGCACGCGGCTTCCGGGGCGGCACCCGGGCTCAGGCCCGGGTCGGCCCGCCGGGCATCCGGACGGTGGCGAGCGTGCCCGGGCCGCCGTCCGGGGCCGGGCCGAGCGACACCTCGCCGCCGGCCTCCCGGACGCTCTGCGCCACGATCGACAGCCCCAGCCCGGAGCCCGGGAGCTGGCGCGAGGACGGCGAGCGCCAGAACCGGTCGAAGACGTAGGGCAGTTCGTCCGGCGGGATGCCGGGACCGTGGTCGCGGACGGTCAGCACGCCCTGCTGGAGACGGACGTCGACGGCTCCGCCGGGCGGGCTGTACTTGACCGCGTTGTCCAGCAGATTGATTACGGCGCGTTCGAGGGCCGCGGCGTCGGCGTGCACGAACCAGGGCGCGACGTCGGTCTCGAAGACCAGCCCGGGGCCGCGCAACCTGGCGCGGGCGACGGCGCGTTCGGCGATCTCGTGCAGCGCGACCACGGCGAGGTTCCCGCCGGGCTTGGGGGAGTCCGGACGGGACAGCTGGAGCAGGTCGCCGATCAGGGCGGTGAGTTCCTGCATCTGGGCCTTCATGTTGCCCAGCAGCTTGGTCTTCGTGGCGGGCGGCAGCGGGCGGCCGGTGTCGTCGCTGCGGATGAGCAGGTCGACGTTGGTGCGCAGCGAGGTGAGCGGGGTGCGGAGCTCGTGCCCGGCGTCGGCGATCAGACGGGTCTGCCGCTCGCGGGAGTTGGCCAGCGCGGTGCTCATCGAGTTGAAGGAGGTGGAGAGCCGGGCGATCTCGTCCTCCCCGTGCACCGGGATGGTGGTGCCGACCTCCTCGGTGCGGGCGATGTGCTCCACGGCGTCGCTGAGCCGGTCGACCGGCTTGAGCGCGGAGCGGGCCACGAGCCGGCCGGCGAGCCCGGCCAGGATGACGCCGCCGACGGCCACTCCGCCGAGGACGACGGCGAGTTGGCGGAGATCGCGCTCGATCCCGTCGACGGGGGCGGCGGTGAGGTAGGCGTAGCGGTCCCCGGTCGACGGGTCGGCGAGCAGGTTGACGCGGACCATGGCCGGGGTGCCGTCGAGGTAGCGGCCGTCCCGGTAGACGAATTCCTTGGACAGGGTGCCGACGAGGTCGCCGGCCTTGACCTCGACCGCCTTCGGCACCGAACCGGAGGTGAGGCAGACGGTGCCGTTCTTCCCGTAGAGCTCGGTCGTGAACTGGCCGGCTCCCCGGGGCGGGTTGTTGCCGACGAGGTGGGTCGAGAGCCTGTCGCGGATCTTCGCCGCGGCCTCCGCCTTGGCCTGGGCGTCCGGGGGCGACGCGGCGCAGTACCCGAGCCAGCTGCGCTGGAGCGTCGGGTCGGGCGGTTCCGGCGGGGGTACGTCCATGGCGCGGGAGAGGTTCTCCCTGACCTGGCCGTAGAGCTTCTGCTCCACGATGAACCAGCAGGCCAGCGCCGAGGCGGCGATGGCCACCGCGACCGCCGCCGCTGTCAGGAAGGTGAGGCGGCTGCGCAGTGAGCGGGCCCGGTACCAGGTGTGGAGGCGTTGCCGGGTGCGGTGCGGGACGCGCGGCGGGGCGAGTGGGGGTGGTGGGACGGCGGGGGTCACGTGAGCGTGCCGGCGGCCGGGCGGAGCGCGTATCCGACTCCGCGGACGGTCTGGACGAGCCGGGGCAGGCCGCCCTGCTCGGTCTTGCGGCGCAGGTACATCACGTACACGTCCAGCGAGTTGGAGGAGGGCTCGAAGTCGAAGCCCCAGACCGCCTTGAGGATCTGTTCGCGGGTGAGCACCTGCCGGGGGTGGGCGAGGAACATCTCCAGCAGCATGAACTCGGTGCGGGTCAGTTCGACCGGTCGGCCGGCCCGGGTGACCTCGCGGGTCGCGGTGTTCATCCGGAGGTCGGCGAAGGCCAGGACGTCGCCCTCCTCCTCGACCGCGGCGGCCCGGGCGGCGGCCTCGCCGGCGAGGGCGTTGCGGCGGAGCAGCGCGCGGACCCGGGCGAGGAGTTCGTCCAGTTCGAAGGGCTTGGCGAGGTAGTCGTCGGCGCCGACGTCGAGGCCGGTGACCCGGTCGCCGACGGCGTCCCGGGCGGTGAGCATCAGCACCGGGACGGTGTCGCCGCGCGAGCGCATCCGGCGGACGGCGGTGAGGCCGTCCATCCGGGGCATCATGATGTCGAGCAGGACGAGGTCCGGCCGGTCGCGTTCGACGGACTCCAGCGCCTCGTACCCGTCGGTGGCGGTGGAGACCTCGTAGCCCTCGAAGGCGAGGCTGCTCTCCAGCGCGTCCCGGAGGGCGGGTTCGTCGTCGACCACGAGGAGCCGGGCGGTGGGCTGCTGCCCGGGCTCGGCGGAGGTGCGGTCGTCAACGGACGGGGTCATGGGCGGTTGCCCTTTCTCTGGGCCTGAGGGCGCGGTGGTCGCAGGGCCGTGCTCGGAGGACCTGCTCGGAGGACCTGCTCGGGTCAATTGTCGGGCGTCGTCAGACGTTCTGGCCGGACTGCAGCTTGGGCAGCACCTGCTTGATGTCGTCGATCGGGATGGCGAAGCCGAGACCGACGCTGCCGGCGCCGCTGCCGCCGGCCGTGGCGCCGGCGCCGGCGGGCGAGTACATGGCCGAGTTGATGCCGATGACCTGCCCGCCGGCGTTGATCAGGGGGCCGCCGGAGTTGCCGGGGTTGAGGGCGGCGTCGGTCTGGAAGGCCCGGTAGGTGGTGGTGTCGCCGCCGGTGGGCCGGTCGGTGCCGCGCAGTCCGGGCAGGTCGGGGAAGCCGAACCCGCCGTTGCCGCTGGTGGTGCCCTCGTCGAGCTGGACGGTGACCTCGCGGTGCTGGGCGCTGATGATGCCGGAGGTGACGGTGCCGGTGAGGCCCTCGGGGTTGCCGATGGCGACGACCGGGTCGCCGACCGAGACGGCGGAGGAGTCGCCGAGGACGGCCGGGGTGAGCTTCTTGGCGCCGCTCGCGGTGATCACGGCGGCGTCGAGGCTCTTGTCGGTGCCGGTGAGGGTGGCGCGGGCGGTGGAGCCGTCGTGGAAGGTGACGGTGATCTGCCCGCCGGCGGCCGCGGCGGCGACCACGTGGTAGTTGGTGAGGATCTGGCCGCCTGCGGTGAGCACGACGCCGGTGCCGGTGGCGGTGCCGTTGGTGCCCTGGACGCTGATCTGGACGACGCTGGGCGAGACGGCCGCGGCGATGGCGGCGACGTCGGCGCCGCCGTCGGAGCGGGCGGCGACCGGGCTGGCGACGGTGCCGGTGCGGCTGCCGGAGCCGTGCTCCTGGGCGGCGACCACGCCGCCGGTGACCCCGCCGAGCACGGCGGCGACCGCGGCGACGGCGGTGACCAGGGTGAGCCTGCCGCGCAGCAGGCCGCGGCGGGCCCGGCCGCCGTGGGAGGCCGGGGCGCCGTCGCCGTGCCCGGACGGCACCGGCGGCACCGGCGGGACCGGGGGTGCGGGAGGGCCTGCGGGCGGGGGAGGGGGCGGAGTGCCGACCGACGGGCTGCCCGCGGCCGGGTACCCGGGGTCCTGGTGGGTGCTGCTGCCGAGCACGGTGCCCGGGATGACCTGCGGATCCCCCTGGCCGTACGGCAGCCCGTCGCCGTACGGGTCCTGCCGTCCGTACGCGGTCCCGTACGGGCCGTCGTCCTGCGTGCCGCCGCGGTACTGCTCGTGATCGCTCATGCCGACCAACGTCCGCCCGCCGGATGAGAATCCGGTGAGAGTGCGCTCAGAACGCCCCGAGAAGCCTGTTGACTTCTCATAAAGCCTGGTCAGGCTAGTTCGCGGGGCCGGCCGGCGAGCAGCCGCAGGAACGCCGGACGACCAGGCGCGACGGGAACTTGCGGACCCGTTCGGTGTCCGAGCCGGGCACCATCAGCGAGTCGTCCAGCACCAGGTCGACCGCGGCCCGGGCCATCGCGTCCCGGTCGGAGGCGACGGTGGTCAGCGGCGGGTCGGCCAGCGCGGCCTCCGGCACGTCGTCGAAGCCGGCCACCGCGAGGTCCTCGGGCACCCGCAGGCCGAGTTCGCGGGCGGCGCGCAGCACGCCGATCGCCTGGTCGTCGGTGGAGCAGAAGATCGCCGGCGGGCGGTCGGGGGAGCCCAGCAGGCCGAGCGCGACGTCGTAGGCGCCGTACCGGTGGAACGGCGCGTCGATCAGGCGTGACTCGGTGGGCAGGCCGTGCGCGTCCATGGCGCGCTGCCAGCCCTCGACGTGGTCGATGACCGGGTCGCCGGGGGCGGGGGACTCCACCGGGCCGCCGAAGCAGGCCACGTACGAGTGTCCGTGCACCTCCAGGAGGTGGCGGACGACGGCCTCGGCGCCGCCCACGTCGTCGGTGACCACCGCGACGTCGTCGATGGCCTCGGGCCGGCGGTGCAGCAGGACGACCTTCGCGCCCTCCATCGCGGCGAACTCCTCGGCGGCCCGCTGGGACGGCCCCTGGCTGACCAGGATCAGGCCGGAGACCCGCATGCCGAGGAAGGCCCGGACGTAGTGGACCTCGCGGTCGTCGACGTAGTCGGAGTTGCCGATCAGCACCAGCTTGCCGCGTTCGGAGGCGGCGCGTTCGACGGCGTGCGCCATCTCGGCGAAGAACGGCTGACGGGCGTCCGGGACGACCATGCCGATCAGGTTGGTGCGGCGGGAGGCCATCGCCTGGGCGACGCTGTTCGGCCGGTAGCCGAGCTGCTCGATCGCCGCGAGGACCTTCTCCCGGGTGGCGGGCGCGACCGGTCGCGGCCCGTTGTTGATGACGTAGCTGACGACCGCGGTCGAGGTACCAGCCAGTCGGGCTACATCGTCGCGCGTCACTTTGGCCACGGGGGGAGTCTACGCGTGTGGCGTGCCGCGGGGCAGAGGGGACCGCGGCTACCGGGCGGTACCCGGAGGACAGCGCGGGGCGAATGCGGACAGGCCGGGCGGGTGTTCCCGCCCGGCCGACCGGTCAGGCCTCCAACGGGGCCGAGGAGCGCAGCGAAGCGGTCTCGGGCCGCTCCCCCTTGTCCGGCTTCTCGGGGACGACGAAGCGGTAGCCGACGTTGCGCACGGTGCCGATCAGCCCTTCGTGTTCCACGCCGAGCTTGGCGCGCAGCCGCCGGACGTGCACGTCGACCGTCCGGGTGCCGCCGAAGTAGTCGTAGCCCCAGACCTCCTGCAGCAGCTGCGCCCGGGTGAAGACCCGGCCGGGGTGCTGGGCGAGGTACTTGATCAGCTCGAACTCCTTGAAGGTGAGGTCGAGCACCCTGCCCTTGAGCTTGGCGGAGTAGGTGGCCTCGTCGACCGACAGGTCGCCGTTGCGGATCTCCATCGGGCCGTCGTCGGTGACCACCTGGAGGCGGCCCATGGCCAGGCGCAGCCGGGCCTCGACCTCGGCGGGGCCGGCGGTGTCGAGCAGGACGTCGTCGATGCCCCACTCGGCGGTGACCGCGGCCAGGCCGCCCTCGGTGACCACCAGGATCAGCGGGCAGCCGATGCCGGTGGAGCGGAGCAGCTGGCAGAGGCTGCGGATCTGCGGCAGGTCCCGCCGGCCGTCGACCAGGATGACGTCTGCACTGGGGGTGTCGACCAGGGCGGACCCTTCGGCCGGAGCCACCCGGACGTTGTGCAGCAGCAGGCCGAGGGCGGGCAGTACCTCCGCGGAGGGCTGCAGCGCGTTGGTGAGGAGGAGCAGAGAACTCATACCCGGTAGTCCCCTTTCCGGGTCGTCGCGGTCGCGTTACGGCTGCCGCCACAGCCGGATGGCGCACGTTCGGGGAGGTGCCGAGCGCAGCGCGTCCCGCGAGGGGCGGCGGCGGTCGGCGGGAGGGTGGGGGAAGCGGCGGACACCGGTGGGGAGCCGGAGCAGTCGTCGGCGCGCACGGCGGAACGGGGCGCGCGTCGAGGGTCCCGCAACCCGCGATGCACCGTTTCTGCCTTGCTCATCCGTGAACCTTCCGGTCCTGTCCGGTTCCGGGTGGCGGCCCGGAGCCGGGGTTCCGACACCCCGGCCTGGCCCCGGCACGTCGTTGTGCCGCTGGTGGCGGGGCGGTCCCTGCGGCACGCCGGGGGTGGGCCGACGATTCGCACGGACGTCCGTACTGGCGTCCTGAAAGCACAAAAGGATCCGGGGGCGACTCTGCCCGGACCCTCAGGGGTCGAGGATAGCCGACGGGTCCCCGCCCGGGGGAGGGCTCGAAACCGGCGGTTCGGCCTTTTCGGGCGCGCCCCGGGTGAGCCTGGCCACAGCTTCGCTCGGCCGACGGCGGGCGCCGGGCCAGGGCGGTTGCCGGTGGTGCGGGCGAACAGGCCATCATGGGACGCACATCGGCGGCACCGTGCGCGTACCCCTTTCGGGTGGGGCGCGGGCGCTCCGGTGGTGGACCCGGCCGGGGTACCGGGCCCGGGCGAGGACGACGAGAAGGGGTTGCCATGGGCGCGACCACCGGGCATCACGACCCGGCCGGCGCCACGCGGGTGAGCGGGACGATCCGCTACTGGGCGGCGGCGAAGTCGGAGGCCGGGCTGTCCGAGGAGCCGTACCGGGCGGCGACCCTGGCCGAGGCACTGGCGGCCGTCCGGCAGCAGCACGCGGACCGGCCGAAGCTCGTCGGGCTGCTCGGACACTGCTCCTACCTGGTGGACGGTTCGCCGGTGGGCGGCCGTGACCACGCGGCCGTGACCCTCACCGAGGGCGGCACGGTCGAGGTACTCCCCCCGTTCGCGGGCGGGTGAGCGGCGTGACCGAGCCGAACAACCCCACCCCGGACAGCAGGCCGCAGCGGCAGTATCCGTACGGGCCGCCGCAGCCGCAGCCGCAGCCGCAGCCGCAGCCGCAGTATCCGCAGGGGCCGCCGCCGCAGCAACCGCCCTATCCGTACGCCCCGCAGCAGGCGTACGCGCCGGATCCGTATGCGCAGCAGGGGCTTGCGGCTCAGCCGTACGCCCCCGATGCGGGGCATGCGCCCTACGGTGGCCATCCCGGTCAGCAGCCCCCCGCACCGCCCTACGGCCAGCAGCCGTCCGCGCCGCAGTCGTACGGCGAGCAGCCCCGGAACGGCCACGGCGGGCAGAACCCGTACGGCCGACCGCCGTACGGTGCCGGGCCGGGTGCGGGTGCGGCGGACGACGCCGCGACCGCCCTGCTTCCGCCGGTGCCCCCGTTGGAGGACCCGGCGGCCACCACACTCCTGCCGCCGGTCCCGGCATCGGACGCGACGCCCGGGGCGCACGCCCAGGCCCAGGCACATGCCCAGGCACAGGCGCACGCCCAGGCCCAGGCTCAGACGCACGCCCAGGCACAGGCTCAGGCCCAGGCAAACGCTCAGGCCCAGGCTCAGACGCACGCCCAGGCACAGGCTCAGGCCCAGGCAAACGCTCAGGCGCACGCCCAGGCGCAGGCGCAGGCCCAGGCCCAGGCGCAGGCTGAGGCTGAAGCCCAGGCCCAGCCCTTCGACTCGCCGACCATGACGCTGAAGCGTCCGCCGGCCCCCACGCCGACTGATCCGGCCACCGCCCGGGCCGCCCGCGCGGCGCGTGCGGCACGGGCGGGACGGCAGGCTCCGCCCGCACGGCAGGCGCCGCCCGCCGCGTACGCGGCCCCGGCCGAGCCCGTTCCGGGGCTGCCGGCGCAGCCGTTCCCGGCCCCCGTGCCGTCGGCCGTCCCGGCCGGGTCCGCCCGGACCGGTTCGCCGATCATCGACCCGGGCCTCCTGCCGGCCGTGATCACCGCCGGTGCGGCCGCGCTGCTGGCCGCCGGTGCGGCCCTCGGCCAGGTGCCGCTGGCCCTGGTGGTGGCGCTGCTCCAGGTGCTGACGGCCGCCGGATGGTTCCGGCTGAACGGCATGTGGCCGGCCCGCCAGGGCATCGCGCTGGCGGCGCTGTCCGGTCTGGTCGCCGACGTGGCGGTGCTGCTGGCCGACGCGGACGGCGGCACGGCGGCGGTGGTCGGGACCCTCGGCGGCTTCTTCCTGCTGGTCCTGGTGCTGCAGACGTTCCGGCCCGCCGATCCGAAGGAGCGGTTCTACGCGCTCACCGTGCTCGGCTCGGCCACGGTGGTGACGGTGCTCTGCGCCGCGCTGCTGCTGGCCGACTGGGTGCCGGCGGCGGTCGGAGGCGTCGCCCTGGCGACCCTGCTGGCAGCGGCGCCGCTGCCCGGCCCGAAGCTGCTGGGCCCCGTGCTCGGCCTGCTGGCGGCGGTGGGCCTCGGCCTGGCCGTGGGCGCGCCGCCCGCGCTGGGTGCGGCGGCCGGGATCGGTGCCCTGGTCGGGCGCCGGGTGGCCGGGTACGACTTCCCGTCCCGGTTCGTGCACATGACGGCGGGGGTGGCGCTCCCGCTCGCGGTGGCGGCGCCGCTGGTCTGGATCGCCACCGAACTGCTCGCCGGCTGACCCGGCCGGTCCGGCCGCCCGCCCCACCACGGGCCGGTGGCCGGGCCCGGCACGCGCCGTACGGCGTCCCGTTCCCGGAACCATGCCCCGGGGCGGGACGTCGTACGGTCGTGCGAGGGCGGCCGCCCCTGAGCGGTCGGATCCGACTTCGAACGACAGCGACCGGCGACGACGGGGGAGAGCGATGCGCGGCTGGCTGAAGGTGACGATCGGCCTGGTGGTGCTCTCGGGAGCACTGGTGGGCGCGGACCGGGTCGCCGTCGGGGTGGCCGAGGACGAGGCCGCCGAACAG
Organism: Streptomyces sp. BE303; assembly: GCF_036290945.1. Lineage (NCBI taxonomy): Bacteria > Bacillati > Actinomycetota > Actinomycetes > Kitasatosporales > Streptomycetaceae > Streptomyces > Streptomyces sp. BE303. The sequence continues at coordinate 3,335 of NZ_JAQYWZ010000788.1, read as the reverse complement.
ATGCTGAAGAGCGGCCGGATGAACCAGCGGCCGGACGTGTCGATCGGGGGCTTCCCGTTCCTCACCCAGGTCCTGTCGATGAAGCTGGACGACGTGCGGATCTCCTCGGACGGCCTGACCGTGGGTGACGGCAGCCACCAGGTGGCGCTGCACTCGTTCGAGGCGAAGCTGGCGGGCGTCAAGGTGAGCGACAGCATGAGCAGCGCCACCGTGGACACCGGGACGGGGAGCGGCCTGATCTCCTACGCGGACCTCTCCCAGCTCCTGCCGCCGGCCTCCCAGCTGGTGCCGAACGCGACCGGGCTCTCGCTGGGCGGCAACACCCGGCTGAGCCTCTCGTACGGCGGCCCGGGCAAGATCAAGGCCGCGTTCGGGCCGGTCCCGGTCGGCGAGGGCACGGTGCGCAACCAGGGCAACACGGTGACGGCGGAGGGTTTCCGGCTGACCGGGATGGCCGCGGTGCTGGCCGGTCTGACCAGCCAGAAGCTGGATCCGGTGAGCTTCACCCTCTCCTCGCTCCCGGCGGGTCTGAACCTGGCTGCGGTCACGCCGCAGGAGGACGGCCTCCGGCTGACCTTCGACGGCAAGGGCGTGAAGCTCATCGGCTGACCGGCTGACCGGCTGCCCGCCTGACCGGCTGACCGGCACCGGCCGGTCAGGCCGGGCCGGGCCGGGGCGGGTCCGCTTCCCGCCGGTCGTGGTCGTTCGCCTTCGTTCCGCTCCGCGAGACGCGCTGTCCAGCGCGGACCGCGGAGCGGTCGTGTTTCCGCCCCCTGACCGAGGGACGTACGGTGCCCGGCCGGTTCACGGCGCCCATGAATCGACCAAATCCCAGCATGTGATCCATCTGGTCTCAACATTCGATACGCTGATGACAGCGGGCGTCAAGTGTCCCTAGCATCGTCGGCATGAAGCGACAGACGGACCTCACGAAGCGGCGGGCGGTAGACCTGTGCCGCGTGGCCGCCTGTCTGTGTCGAATGCGTTAACTCGGCATCTTGGCTGGGCAGTTGTCGCCCGCCGCCGATTCCTCCGGTGACCTGGACCGGCCTCCCGGGCCGAACGTCGCCGCCGTGCACCGCAGATCACCGCCCGGCCGTGCCGCAGGCCTTCTCCGTCCCATTATTCGGACGTGAATTCGGACCGGTCACCGTCGGACACCCCGCAGCACCCCTCTCCGGCTCACGGCCGGGAGACCCCAGAGCAGCACCACCTTCCGCCAACCGCCCTCGGATGGAGAACATCACCATGAGCCGCAGCGACGTCCTGGTCGACGCCGACTGGGTCCAGGCCCACCTGGACGACCCGAAGGTCGTCATCGTCGAGGTCGACGAGGACACCTCCGCCTACGACAAGAACCACATCCGCAACGCGGTCCGGATCGACTGGAAGACGGACCTCCAGGACCCGGTCCGCCGCGACTTCATCGACCAGGCCGGCTTCGAGGCGCTGCTCAGCGCCAAGGGCATCGCCAACGACGACACGGTCGTGCTCTACGGCGGCAACAACAACTGGTTCGCGTCGTACGCCTACTGGTACTTCAAGCTGTACGGCCACGGTGACGTCCGCCTGCTCGACGGCGGCCGCAAGAAGTGGGAGCTGGACTCCCGCGACCTCGTCGCCGAGGTGCCGGCCCGCGCCGCGACCTCGTACACGGCGCAGGCCGCCGACGCCTCGATCCGCGCCTTCCGCGACGACGTGATCGACGCCATCGGCAGCCTCAACCTGGTCGACGTGCGCTCGCCCGACGAGTTCTCCGGCAAGCTGCTCGCCCCGGCCCACCTCCCGCAGGAGCAGTCGCAGCGCCCCGGCCACGTGCCGAGCGCCCGCAACATCCCGTGGGCGAAGAACGCCAACGACGACGGCACCTTCAAGAGCGACGACGAGCTCAAGGCCCTCTACGAGGCCGAGGGCATCGACCTGGCGAAGGACACCATCGCCTACTGCCGCATCGGCGAGCGCTCCGCGCTCACCTGGTTCGTGCTGCACGAGCTGCTCGGCCAGGAGAACGTGAAGAACTACGACGGTTCCTGGACCGAGTACGGCAGCCTGGTCGGCGTGCCGATCGAGCTCGGCAACTGAGCCGCCTGCTCCACCCGTAAGGCTGAAGGGAAGACAAGACATGTGCGGTGCGAAGGCCGGTGGGCCGGACCTGGCAGGAGTTGACGTGGCGAACGAGACGATCATCCAGGGTTCCGTGACCCGCGACGGCGAGCCGGTCAACGGCTACGTCCGACTGCTCGACGAGGGCGGTGAGTTCACCGCCGAGGTGCCCACCTCGGCGACCGGCCAGTTCCGGTTCTTCGCCCGCCCGGGCAAGTGGACCCTGCGGGCGCTCATCCCGGGCCAGACCGTGGACCGCCAGGTGGTCGCCTCCCAGGGCAACCTGACCGAGGTCGCGATCGCGGTCTGATCCACCCCGGTGACGTCGTGCCCGAGGGCCCCTGCCGTGCAGGGGCCCTCGGGCATACCGTGGAGGAGTGCAGGCACGCCGGCGACACCGCTACTACTTCGCCATGATGGGCGTCTGCCTCGGGCTGTTCGTGCTGGCCTGGGGCGTCGTGCGGTTCTGGTCCGTCCCGGTCGCGATCGGCATGTGCGCGGTCGCGATGGTGATCCCGCCCGCCGCCGCGGTGTTCGCGAACCGGCGGGACCCCGAGGACGACTGGTGGAACGACCCGCGCTGGGAGGACCCGAAGTGGGACGACCCCGGCCACGACCGGGACCGCCCCGACCGCGAACCCCGCAGGTAGACGGGCACCCGTACGGCCCCGGTCGGCGGCCGGCCGTCCGGCCGCGTCAGTAGACGAGCGCCTGCACGCCGTCGGCCATGATCTCGCTGACGAAGACCTGTGCGCCCGCGATCCGGACACCCTCGACGGTGTCCTTCTGCTCGATCCCGCGCCGCGCCGCGCACTGGGTGCAGAGAGTGACCGTGCCGGCCGCCAGGAGCGACTCCAGCAGGTCCGGCAGCGGCGCCGCGTGCGGCAGCTCGAACTCGGCCGCCCTCCCGGGCAGGGCGAACCACGACGACTCGCCGGTCAGCCAGAGCGAGACCTCGACCCCGCTGGCGACGGCCACCGCCGCCACCGTGAACGCCTGCGAGCACCGCTCCGGCGCGTCCGCCCCGGCGGTGACCTTGATGACGAGCTTCTTCGACTGCTGCGACTGAGACGACATGCCGACACCCTAGATCCAATGCCGTGTAGATAGAGCTTGCGGATTCCTGTCACGGGTCTGGTGTGGTCAGGATGTCGATGCTGATGGTGGCTTTGTAGCTGGTCCGGTCGATGGTGCCTTTGGCGTTGTACTTGGAGATCGCGCGTTTGACGACG
>NZ_JAQYWZ010000787.1:0-512 GCF_036290945.1 Streptomyces sp. BE303 | reverse complement strand
CGGTGGACCTGGTGGTGGCGATGGTGGCGGTGTTGCGGTCGGGGGCGGGGTATCTGCCGCTGGATCCGGGCTTCCCGGCGGAGCGGCTGGCGTTCATGGTGGAGGACGCCGGCCCGGTCTGCACGGTCGCGGTGGGGGAGAGCGCGGCCGTACTGCCGGAGGGCGTCCCGGTGCTGCTGCTGGACGATCCGGAGACGGTCCGTGCGACGGAGTCCGCCGAGCCGTTCGGTGGCGTGCCGGTGGATCCGGAGGGGGCGGCGTATGTGATCCACACGTCGGGTTCGACGGGGCGTCCGAAGGGTGTGGTGGTGTCGCACGGGGCGTTCGCGGGTTTCCTGGCGGCGATGGACGGTCGGTTGGGTCTGGGGCCGGGTGATGCGTTGGTCGCGGTGACGACGGTGTCGTTCGACATCGCGGGGTTGGAGTTGTTCGGGCCGTTGGTGCGTGGGGCTTCGGTGGTGTTGGCGGATCGTGTGACGGTGCGGGATCCGTTGGCGTTGTCGGCGTTGGTG
>NZ_JAQYWZ010000786.1:0-512 GCF_036290945.1 Streptomyces sp. BE303 | reverse complement strand
CGGTGGACCTGGTGGTGGCGATGGTGGCGGTGTTGCGGTCGGGGGCGGGGTATCTGCCGCTGGATCCGGGCTTCCCGGCGGAGCGGCTGGCGTTCATGGTGGAGGACGCCGGCCCGGTCTGCACGGTCGCGGTGGGGGAGACCGCCCGGGCGGTGCCGGAAGGGGTGCCGGTGCTGCTGCTCGACGACCCGGAGGTCGCGGCCGTGATCGTCGCGGCGCAGCCGGCCCCGTCCGTGCCGGTGGATCCGGAGGGGGCGGCGTATGTGATCCACACGTCGGGTTCGACGGGGCGTCCGAAGGGTGTGGTGGTGTCGCACGGGGCGTTCGCGGGTTTCCTGGCGGCGATGGACGGTCGGTTGGGTCTGGGGCCCGGTGATGCGTTGGTCGCGGTGACGACGGTGTCGTTCGACATCGCGGGGTTGGAGTTGTTCGGGCCGTTGGTGCGTGGGGCTTCGGTGGTGTTGGCGGATCGTGTGACGGTGCGGGATCCGTTGGCGTTGTCGGCGTTGGTG
>NZ_JAQYWZ010000785.1:0-641 GCF_036290945.1 Streptomyces sp. BE303 | reverse complement strand
TGCGGGCGGGTCGGCGCCGCCGGCACCACCAACTGGAACAACTCCCACAACTCGTCCGGCACCAGACGCTCCACGATCGTCACCGGACCAGCCTACAAGCCCAAATGAGACGTCTTCTGAGTCAGTTCGCGCCGCACGACAGCGCACCGAGCTCTACCTCCGCTGGTCGCTCTACCTCGTGCCGCTGGTCATGCTCCCGCTGATCATGCTGGCCATCGCCGCCGCCCCGGACGTCCAACCGAACACCGACGGCATCGCCCGGGTCTGCCTGGTCGTCGTCCTGGGCACCACCCTGCTGACCCTGCGGGCCCTGCGCACCTCACTCGACCACTACCTGAAGCGGCCCACCGACCACCTGCGCTGGCTCGTCGCCGTGGGCGTCGTGGCAGTGGCCGGCTCCTGGGCCGTACTGCTGCTCGGCAACCTGATCACGCTCGTCGTCGTCGGACTCAGCTGCCGCAGCTTCGCCTGGTTGCAGTCCGTCGTCTGGGAGCTGGACGCCGCCCGCGAGGCCCAGGCCCGGCTGGCCGTCGCCGAGGAGCGGCTGCGGTTCTCCCGGGACCTGCACGACGTCATGGGCCGCAACCTCACCACCATCGCGCTCAAGAGCGAGCTCGCCGTCCAACTGGCCCGCCGGGGCC
>NZ_JAQYWZ010000784.1:0-388 GCF_036290945.1 Streptomyces sp. BE303 | reverse complement strand
TTGCGTTCCTCGGGGGCGAGGCCGAGGCCGGCGCGGATGGCGTCGCCGGGGTGGCCGGAGCGCAGGGTGCGGCCGTCGAGGGTGACGGTGCCGGAGCGGAGGGGCTGGTCGCCGGCGAGGGCGAGGGCGAGTTCGGAGCGTCCGGCGCCGATGAGTCCGGCCAGGCCGACGACCTCGCCGGCGTGGATGCGCAGGTCGATGCCGGTGACGTGGTCGGTGGTCACGGCACGGGCATCCAGCACGAGGCGGTCGGTGGCGACGCGTTCGCGGGTGAACATGGCGGACAGGTCCCGGCCGACCATCAGCCGCACGAGGTCGCCCTCGCTGGTGGTCGCGGCGTCCTGGACGCCGGCGAGGGCGCCGTCGCGCAGCACCGCGATGCGGTCGG
>NZ_JAQYWZ010000783.1:0-16241 GCF_036290945.1 Streptomyces sp. BE303 | reverse complement strand
GACGAGGGCCTCGCGCACGACCTCGGTGTCGCGGCCGAGGTTGGCCCGGGCGCCGCCGGCCATCAGCTGCATGGTGGTGATGTGGTGCGCCACGATGTCGTGCAGCTCCCGCGCGATGCGACGGCGCTCGTCCGCCACCGCACGGTCCGCCAGCAGGGTCCGCTTGATCGCCATCTCACGCTGCCAGCGGCCGACCGCGAGGGCCGAGCCGACGACCAGGGCGACCGCGACCGAGACACCACCGATGTCCATGACCGGCGGGGGCATCGTCCGCCCCAGGCCGACCAGCGGGATGACGATCGCGGCCAAGGCGCCGGGCACCGTCACGGAGACACGCCCGACGCGGGTGGCCTGGAACAGGGCGACCGCGACGGTGCTGTTGAAGTGGTGCGCCATCGGCGCGGTCAGGCTCTGCAGCAGGCTGACGGCCAGGACACACACCAGCACGACGGTCGGGCGGCGACGGTGGCCGAGCAGGGGGAGGCCCGCGACGACGGCGAGCAGCAGCCCCAGGGGGGTGACGGGCAGGCCCTCGGCGGCGCCGAGCGCGTAGCCGAGCAGGTCCATCGAGGTCGCCCCGACGGCGAGCAGCGCGTCGTTGCGCGTCCAGAGCGGGCCGTCCTCGCCCCGGGGGAGCGGAACGGTCGGTCGGTACGTCGCCATGTGGTGCGGCCTTCCCTGCGGACGGCGCCCCCCGGGCCTTCACCGAGTGCGTGGCGACCGTCGTCGTCGGCGCCATCCTCCCACCGGCCCGAGCGGCTCCCGCAGCCCCCAGGTGCCATTCCCACCCGGGCCCCCGGTCCACCCCACCCCCCCACCTCGGTCCCCCACTCCCGCTGGGGTGAGAACGGTGCGAGGCCCACCCCCACCTGTGGGGGTGGGCCTCGCACCAGTGACTGGGGTTGGTCACACGTTCGGAGCGTAGAGCGCGAGCACCGCCGTCTGGAACGGCAACGGTGGGGAGTAACCGTGATCAAGGATGTAGTGAATCACCAAGTCCGGCGCCGCGAAGACGGTGTTCGCGTCTCCTCGGACATGGATCTCGGCCGTGCCCAGCAGGGTTGTACCGGAGGCGGAGTGCGGGTTCTGTACCTTCAGGTAGAACCGGTTGCACAGATCGCAGGTGTGAAAGCCGCGCGTGAGGTTTACCGGATTGATGGCCAGTCTCAGCAGACCGTCCACGACGTCGTCCGGCACGTCACCCTCGCTGTACTCGTGGGAGCCGTCCAACCATCCCACGTTCACCATGCCCTCCGACGGTTCGTCGTACTCGTACGGTGAACCGTCGGAGTAGTAGGTCACAGCCAGCCCCTGCAGATAGCGATGTGCACCACTCCCATGTTCTCCTCCAGAATTTCACTGAGGCGCATCGCATCACTCACCGTGATCGATTTCACGGACATCTCCAACTTCTCACCGGGAAACACAGTGTAGTCCGCAACCGTCTTTCCGGGCTTGACCACCTGTGCGACCTTGGGGTGCGGGAACCGTCCGAGTTCGACGTTCAGGGCATCGATCTGCTTGAGCTCTTCACCATCGGCCACGTAGAACTTCAGCGTGGTGCCCTTCGGTACCACCAGGTCTCCCGATCGCGGGACATAGCCTCCATGACCGGCGATGACCTTCTGCCCGTCTGGGCGGCCCCGCTGGTTCCATACCGCAGCGTTTCCCTTGCCGGGCCCCGCCTCGGCCCGGGCCTGATTGTTTGCCACACCGCCGCTGCGAGCAGGTGTCTTTCCACCACTCGCCTTGGCACTTCCCGGTGCAGGTCCAGCCTTTCCGGCACTCGTGGCACGGGGTCGGCTCGCCGACGACGACGTGGACTTCGAGGCGCCTCGCGTCGCGCCTTCGCCTCGTGCGATGCCCTTGGCCGCGCTGCCGCGTTCGATGGCTTTGGCGGCGTCGGTGACGGTGTCGACGGCGTTGGCGACTTTGGAGGCGATGCGGGCGGCGGTGGCGGCGCTGCCGATGACGGGGACGACGGCGACGAGGGAGAGTGCGGCGTTCTTCCAGTCGCCTTCGGCGGCGTACCAGACGCCGTTGATGATGTCGCAGGCGTCGCCGATGACGGGGATCATGCCGGCCACGTCGAGGACGGTGTGGCCGATGTTGGAGATGGTGTTGTAGTTCTCCTTGACGACGTCGACGGTCTTGCTGACGGCGTTGGCGGCCTTCTTGACGATGCTGGAGCCCCACCACAGGCCGGTGGGGTCGGTGTAGGTGAGGGGGCTGTTGTTGGCGTAGAGGTAGCCCTGGAGCTGTTGGGGGTCGCTTGCGTCGATGACCGGGTCGACGGACAGGAAGCGTCCGTTCTTGGGGTCGTATTCGCGGGCGCCGAGGTGGGTGAGGCCGGTGGCCTTGTCCTGGGTGCCGCCGACGAAGCCCTTGTCGCCCTGCCATTGGCCGGGGGCGGGTTGGGTGCCGCGTTCCTCGCCGAAGGGTTTGAACGCGCGGCGGGTCGCGGTGAGTGTGGCGGCGTCGATGGCGGTGGTGCCGGTGCCGTGGTGGTCGGAGGCGACGTAGCTGAGCCGGCCGTCGGAGGTCCGCACGATGGTGGGGCCGCCGGCGGTGGGGTAGTAGCGGGTGCCGGTGACGTCGCCGGTGGTGGTGTTGAGGGTGAGTTCGGTGCCGCCGAGGTAGAGGGTGGTGCGGCCGGGGTCGCGGCGCAGGAGGCGGTTGCCGTCGGCGTCGTAGACGTAGGTGGAGGTGCCGGTGCTGGTGGCGGCGGTGGCGAGGTGGCCGTCGGGGTCCCAGGTCATGGTCTGGGTGTTGCCGCCCTCGTCGGGGCGGGTGAGGGTGTTGCCGGTCTGGTCGTAGGTGTAGCCGGTGGTGGCGGTCGGGCCGTTGCCGGTTTTGGTCTGGGTGGTGGTGGGGGCGTGGGGGCGGGGCTGGCCGGGGGCGGGGTAGGTGTGGGTGCTGGTGACGTCCTTGGCGGTGTCGCCGGTGGGGTCGTGGTCGGTGGTGGCGGTGCGGTTGCCCGTGACGTCGTAGGTGAACGACTGGCGGTAGGGTGCGGGGCCGCCGTTGGTGGCGGGGTTGGGTGTGGTGTTGGTGCAGCCGCCGATTCCGGGGACGGAGGGGCCGGGGCGGGTGGTGGTGGTGCCGGTGTCGGTCCACGCCCGGGTCAGGCGTTTGAGGTGGTCGTAGGTGAAGCACTGGGTGTCGGTCTGGCCGTCGTTGCGCCAGGTGGAGACGGAGGTGACGTCACCGGCGGGGGTGTAGGTGTAGTCGGTGATGTCGAGGGAGGTCTGGCCGTCCTCCTTGTCGAGGAAGGAGCGCAGGACGCGGCCGGTGCCGGGCTGGTAGGTGTGGGTGAGGGCGACCTGTTTGGGGACGTCTCCGTAGGTGATCCGCTGGAGCTGGCCGAGCTCGTCGTAGTTGGTGAAGTTGACGTAGTCGTCGAGGCCGCCGAGGGAGACCGGCAGGCCGTTGGGGTTGCGGCCGGTGTTGATGGTCTCGGCCGGGAGGCCGCCGACCTCGGGCAGGTCCGTCTGGAAGGGCAGGCCGGAGATCGTGTCGTAGTAGGTGTTGGAGGTGTAGGTGCCGGTCAGGGCGCCTTCGCCGTCGGGGACGGTGACCTTGGTGGCGACCGGGTTGTAGGCGGTGTCGTACTCGGTGACTTCCTGGCGGTAGGCCTTGCCGGCGGACCAGCTGGTGGCGGCGGTGGGCAGGCCGGGCAGGAGGGTGTCGTACTCGTAGGTGGCCAGCGGGGTGCCGGTGGTGCTGCCGAGGTTGCGTGACAGCGGCCGGCCGAGGATGTCGTAGCTGACCGCGACGGTGACGCCGCGGGCGTCGGTGGTGGAGACGGGGCGGTCGGCGGCGTCGTAGACCGTGGTGATGACACCCTTGTCGGGGTCCTCGGAGCGGGTCTGGCGGCCGTGGACGTCGTAGCCGTACTTCCAGGCGTTGCCGGCGGCGTCGGTGACCTGGCCGAGTTTGCCCTCGACGTCGTAGGTGTACTTCGTCGCGTCGTAGGCGCCCTGCGGGGTGGCGCCGTGGTACTGGCGCAGTTCGGTCGAGCGTCCGCGGGCGTCGACGAGGCTCGTGGTGGCGGTGCCGCCCTGGGGCGGGGTGGCGTCGGTGCGCTCCACGCCCGGGTAGGAGACGGTGGAGCGCCACTGCTCGATGGCCTTGGAGGAGAACGTCTGGACCACGGGGCGGCCGAGGCCGTCGTAGAACGCGGCGTTCTGGCCGGGGATCTCGTTGTCGTTGGCGACGAACCGGGTGGTGCCGGGCTCGCCGGTGCGGTTGATGTAGGGCTGGTTGGTCTTCACCACCTGGCCGTGGCTGTCGTAGAACGTGTCGCTGACGATGCGGGCGCCCGCGGCGTTGTTCGCGGGTGTGGACTGTGTCTGGATCTGCTCGCCGAAGGCGTTGAGGATGACGACGCCGACGGTGTAGTCCCTGCCGCTCTCGCGCAGGTTCCTGGTGGTGACGGAGGTGGTGCCGGTGCCGGTGAGCCGGTACTCGACCAGGGTGTCGGCGAGGTCGGTGCCGGGGGTGCGGCCGGGTTGCCAGGCGGCGGTGGTGCGGCCGAGGGCGTCGACGTTCTGCTGGGAGGTGCGGCCGTTGTGGTCGACGGACTTGACCGGCACTTCGCGGGTGGGGTGGAAGGTGGTGGTGCTGGTCCAGCCCTTGGCGTTGGTGACCTTGACGGTGCTGGGCTGGACGCCCGCGGCCGGTTCGTAGGCGGTGGTCGTCGTCGCCCCGGCGGCATCGGTGCTGGTGGTGACCCGGCCGTAGGCGTCGTAGCCCACGGTGGAGACCAGCGAGAACACCGGCTGGCCGCCGGAGAACCCGTCGAGTTCCTCGGTGCGGGTCACCGCGCCCGGGCCGTTGAGGACCCCGAACGCCTGGCCGTCGTAGAACGCCCGGCTACGGCCCAGCGTGCTGGCCTCGGACGCGACGAGGTCCGAGCCGTTGACCGTGGCGCAGCCGTCCTTGGTCTGGACGGTTTCGGCGACGCGGTCGAGTGTCCAGGTGGTGGTGTTGCGGGCGTATCGGGTGGAGGCGCACAGGTCGGGCAGGCCGTCGGCGCGGTCGACGACCTTGACGGGCATGCCGTGGGTGTCGAACGTCGCGGTCTTGGACGTGGATTGCCACGTGCCGTCGGAGCGCAGGGCGGTGTCCTTGCCGGAGCCGTTGCGCAGCATCTGTGCGCTCAGGGCGGGCAGGGTGGTGCCGCGGTTGTGGGTGGCGGTGGCGGTGGACAGCCAGGGGTCGGACTTGGAGAGGGCGATCAGGGCGCCGCCGTCGGAGGCGTAGGTCTGGCGTTCGCGCAGCGAACCCGCGAGCGGGTTGGCGTCCTTGACACTCGCACCGCCGATGTCGGTGTAGGTGACGGAGCGCTTGCTGCCGTCGGCCTTGACGTCGCCGTCCATGCCGCGCAGGTAGTACGCGACGGCCTTGCCGATCGGGTCGGGCGCGACGCCGCTGCGGGTGACGACCTGTTCGTAGCCGCGGAACTGGTTCCAGGTGCGGCGGTCGGTCTCGGTGTACTCGTCGTCGTCGCGGTGCCAGGCGGCCGGGCCGACGTATTCGTAGGTGGTGGTGCGCACGGGTGAGCCGCCGAACGGGTCGCGTTCGTTGACCTGGGAGACCACGTACTTGTGGAACCAGTCCAGGGTCGGGGGCAGCGGGCTCTTGTCGTCGGCGTTCCAGTACACCGGGTAGCAGCGTTTGCCGTTGGTGTCCTGGGTGGTGGGGAGGGTGGCGGGTGCGCAGTCGGCGTCGGCGTAGACGGCTTCGGTGGTCTTGCCGGTCTCCGCGGTCACGCCGATGACGCGCCGCCGGTTCAGCGGGGGCTTGTTGTCGCTGCCGGAGTCGACGCGGTTGTTGAGGAACTTGCCGGTGAAGGTGATGGCCGGCTGGTCGATCCGGTTGGCGCCGTCGTGGCCCGAGTGGGTGATCGAGTTCAGCCACAGGGCCGGGGCGGTGTGGTCCTTCGGGTCCGGGTACTCGTGTGCCAGGACGTAGGAGTCGACGTCGGCGTAGGAGCCGGCGTTGAGGACCTGGGTGGTGATCTTCGTCAGGCGTTTGGTGGACCAGAACGTGGCCTGGTAGTTCTCGCAGGTGCCGGTGGCGGTGCAGTTCTGGTCGAACGGGACGTCCGGCCACTTGCCCGCGTTGGCGGTGTTCAGCTTGTTCGGCGCGCAGTCGAACGAGGCGTCGGGCAGGCAGCGCTCCGTGACGTCGAACACGACCTGCCCGGTGGGCTTCACGCTGTCGGTGTCGGTGAGCTTGGAGCCGTAGGTGATCCGGGCGAGGTTCCCGCCGCGCACGTACGCGGTCCGGGTCCCGGACGGGTTCTGCGCGGAGACGCCCCGCTGGTAGTGGTTGGTCTCCTTGTCGTACCAGTGGGAGATCAGGCCGCCGCGCGGGTCGACGACGAAGTCGAGCATCCACCGCCACGCCTGGTCGCACCAGGACGCCTCGAACGTCGGCTTGTTGCAGTCCTCGCCCGCGTTGTTGCCGTAGACGGGTGTCGTCCAGGCGGAGTTGGAGGCCGGGGCGCCCGCCGCGGCGCCGGGTTTGCGGCCCAGGCCGAAGTAGTACTGGGTGCCGTCGGTGGTGGTGACCTTCCAGTGCTCGCCGTTGTTGTCGCCGTTGGAGGCGCCGGTCAGCAGTTCGACGCGGGAGGCGTCGTCGCCCTCCAGTCGCCAGGTGCCGGTGGCGTCGTCGCGTACCAGGGTCGAGGAGCGGCCGTTCAGCGAGATGGTGGCGTTCCAGCCCGCCAGGCACTGCTCGCCCGAGCCGCTCTGGCCGTCCTTCGCGCAGGGCTTGAAGCGCCGCTCGACGAAGCCGGGCGTGTACTCCCAGCCCTCACCGATCCACGACGACTGGTTGTTCGTCGCCGCGGTCCGGCCGTCGACCGACTGCGAGCTGTAGGACAGGGACACGTTCGGCTTCGAGCCGCCCAGGCCCTCCGGTACCGCGATCGGGTAGGACCAGTTGAAGCCGCCGGTGTTCCCACCGACGCTCCACGTCCCCGACGGCGCCAGACCGGTCGCCGCGAACGTCCCCGCCGAACCACCCGGAGCGGCCGACGCGGCCAGGACCGTGCCACCCGACGGGGCGGCCGACAGGGACCGGGCACCGAGCTCCGCCGCCGCCGGGGCCGCCTGTGCGGACCCGCCCGCGAGCTCCACGTCGGTGCTCAGCAGACCGGGCCGAGCTGCGGTGCGGCGCGTCTCCACGGGCGTCTGGGTGCGGCACTCGGCCCGCTCGGGCGTGGTGAGCGCACACTCGGGCAGCGCCACCAGACGCGCCCGGGACAGCCAGTCACCACCGAACGCACCCTCGATCGAGGACACGTCCACGTCCACCTTGACGGGGGAGCCCGTACTGCCGCCGGCCGTCGGACGCACCGCCAGCAGCAGGCCGTTGACGCCCGCCTTCTCGGCGGCGGGCCGGTCGGCGACCGTGACCCGGACCTTGTGCGAGGCGGGCGTCGCCCGCTCGCTGCGCAGGGCCTCCGGCGCGGCGGCGACGGCCGCCACGGCGGGCGAGCTCACCCACACCGGTGCGGTACCCGCCTGGCCACCGGCCGGCACGGCCGCCGGGGCCGCGGCGAAGGCGGACTCCTTGAGGCTCTTCGGGGTCGCGGTCCTGGGCGCGAGGTCGACCTCGGCGTCCACCGCCCCCGGCCACGCCACCGCACCGGCCTTCCAGGCCGGTGCGCCGTCGCCCTTGAGCGGGACGGCCTTGACCGGGGCGGCGTTCCTGCCGCCGACCGCCGGGGTCCGGTCGAGGTCGCGGGGCGACCATTGGGTGGGATTGCGGGGCTTCCACGCCGCCGCGTGCGCAGGTCCCACGCCGGCCAGCATCGACAGCACGAGGACCGCGGCGGTGGTCAGCCGCCGTCTCCCTCGTGACCGCCGTTTGGCGTGGAATCCGTCCGGTGATACCGACACGACTTGCCTCCTGGCATGCCGAAGCAGACCTTCCGTCGGAAGGCCTGCTGAACAGGGATTTTCGCGCGGAGCCTAACGTCCGTTCGCGAACCTGGTCCATCGGTGTCCGGAGCCCCGGCCGGGATACAACGAACGGGGGGGAATCGATGATCACTCCCGACCTCACGCAGCGTGCGAAGAGAGGGGGTGTTTTGCCCTTCTTTACCGTACAAATCTCCTGATGCACCCTCACCGATCGTGGGCGTCCCGCCGCTCCGACCAGCGCTTTGACTACGGAGAGCTCGCAGTTGTGAGGTGTCTCACAGCGCGGAAGACCATCCGTCAGAAAAGACGTCGTGCGCGGATGTTAGGTTCCCGTTCGCCGATATCCGCACGGCAATCCACCAGCTGACGAGAGGTTTCCTCTTATGGGGTCGATATCCCCCCATCGCAGTCGTCGACGCAGATCCATGCTGGCCGCATCGGTCGGCATCGTACTGACTGTTGGCATGCTCAGTTCTACCGCCCCCGCCCTTGCCGCCGAGGGGAATTCCCCGATTTCCCCGATTTCCCCGGTTTCTCCGGTCGTCGAGGCGCAGGCCCCGGCGGTGCCGGGTACGGCCGCCGAGGCCGCGCAGCGGGCCGCCGAGTCCGCCGCGCTGGCCGAGGCCCGGCGCAGCGGCAAGCCGGTCGAGATCGCGGCGCTGACCACCGAGACCGACACGGTGGTCGCGAACCCGAACGGCACGCTGGGTCTGCGGCGTACCGTGGCCCCGGCGCGGGCCAAGCGGGACGGGGTCTGGAAGGACCTCGACGCGACGCTCGTCCGGGCGTCCGACGGCACCCTGCGGCCGAGGGTGACGAGCAGTCAGCTGAGTTTCTCGGGTGGTGGGTCCGGACCTCTCGCCACTCTCGACCAGGACGGCCGCAAGCTCGCCCTGAGCTGGCCGGGTGCGCTGCCGGCGCCCACCCTGGACGGCGACAGCGCCACCTATGCCGAGGTCGCGCCCGGCGTCGACCTGAAGCTCACGGCGAACCAGGCCGGCGGGTTCGCGCAGGTCCTGGTGGTCAAGACCCCGGCCGCCGCGCAGGATCCGAAGGTGAAGGCCCTCGCCCTCGGTCTGAGGACCGAGGGCGTCTCGGTGAGCGCCGACGCGGGCGGCAACCTCAACGCCACCGACGCCGACGGCCGCGTCGTCTTCCGCGCCCCCGCTCCCACCATGTGGGACTCCAGCGCGGCCGCCGCCCCGGCCGCGCCTGCGAGCGCGAAGTCCGCTGCCCGCGCGGCCCGTTCCGCCGCGGACGCCCCGGCAGCCGTCCCCGCCGCCGCCCCCGCCGCCGACTCCGAGGGCCTGAAGGTCCACTCGGACGCGGACGGCCCCGGCCTCGGCGCCAACGTCTCGCAGCTGTCGGCCACGCCCGCCGGCACCTCGCTGACGGTCACGCCCGACAGCGCCTTCCTGGACGCCCCGACGACGACCTACCCGGTCTACATCGACCCCACGTGGACGCCCACCAACCGGGGCACGCAGAACTGGACCTGGGTCCAGGAGGCTTACCCGACGGTCACGCACTACAACGACTACGGCAACGCCTACGACCCGGGGGTCGGCTACCAGCAGTGGCAGACCAAGAAGGGGCTGGAGCGCTACTACATCCAGCTCGACGCCGGTGACCTCGGTGACAAGGTCATCCGGAAGGCCGCCTTGGTCGCCACGCAGTCGTACGCCGCGGCGAACAACTGCGCGTCCACCTACGGCGTCACGCTGCATCCCACGCACCCCATCGACGGCACCACCTCCTGGAACAACCAGCCCTGGGACTGGGGTTCGCTCGGCACGGCCACGCTGAACAGCGCGGGCGGCGACGGCTGCCCGGGCGCCACCACGACCGGCGAGTGGGACGTCCGCCAGCACCTGAGCGACAACAACTGGCGCGGTCTGCTGTCCTTCGGCCTGTTCGCGGCCGACGAGTCCAAGCGGGACGGCAACAACGGCAACATCAGCTTCAAGCGCTTCACCCGCACGCCGGCCAAGCTGCCGTACCTGTACGTCGAGTACAACCGCGCCCCGTACGCGCCGTGGAGCCTGGGGATGACCCCGGCCCCGCAGAACCCGAACGGCAACGGCTGCGGCTGGATCGGCGCGACCAACGCCGCCACCGGCATCCGCCTGTCCGCCTGGATCGGCGACCCGGACAGCAACCAGATCGACGCCCGCTTCGAGGTCCGCGACCTCGGCACCGCCGACGAGCCGGTGGCCTGGGACAGCGGCTGGGGCAACCTCGGCAACAGCAACCACGAGGCCGCCGTCACGCCCGGCAACCTCCAGGACGGCCACACCTACTACTGGCGCGTGCAGACCGGTGACGGCGAGCTCCCCTCCGGCTGGTCGGCCGGCTGCCAGTTCAGCCTGGACCTCACCCCGCCCGCCGTGCCGACCGTCACGTCCGCGGACTACCCGGCGTCCGGAACCCTGCCCGGCTCGACCAAGCACATCGGCGAGGCCGGCGCGTTCACCCTCGACGCGACGGACAACGCCAGCGGGGTGCTCTCCTACGAGTACGCCTTCAACTCGGCCATCCCCGTGGGCGGCGCCAACCGGGTCGACGCCTCCGGCAACGGCTCCGCGGTCATCAACCTCACTCCCACCATGTGGGGCACCAACCTGCTCCGGGTGCAGGCCGTGGACCGCGCGGGCAACCGCTCGCAGGAGAACACCTACAGCTTCTTCGCCCCGTCCGACCCGAACGCCAAGACCGTCCTCGGTGACATCACCAACGACGCGCAGGTGGACCTCGTCCTCCCGGACAACAACGGCAACCTGATGCTGTACCCGGCCGGTGTCGAGCCGAGCTTCGGCGGGCCGATGGCCTCCGACAAGGCCAACAGCCCGGGCGGCAAGGGCTGGGACAAGGCGCTGGTCACCCACCGCGGCGGAAACGGCATCCGGATCGACGACCTGATCGTCTACGCCGACTCCACCCTGTACTCCTACCGCAACTCGCTCTGGGCGAGCAGCCTGCAGTCCGAGGGCAACCTCTACTTCAGCAGCAGGAACGCCGTCCTCTCGCGGCGTCCGATGGCCTGCAGCACGATCGGCGTCCCCGGCGCCAGCTGCGTCGGCTACCACAAGACCGACTGGAGCCGGGTCAAGGGACTCCTGGCGATCGGTGACATCGACACCGTCGGCATCCCCGACCCGACCGCGGACAAGCGCCGCTACGACCTCCTCACCCAGGAGGACGACGGCGCCGGCCACGTCGGGCTCTGGCTCTTCCGCAGCTCCTCCGCGACCGGCGTCTACGCCTCGGGGACGCCGCTGAGCACCGCCGACTGGTCGAACCGCACGCTGATCGCGCCCGGCGACGCCACCGGCGACGGTCTGATCGACCTCTGGGTGCGGGAGAACGGCACCGGCAACATCTACCAGTACCCGAGCCGCAAGCTCCCCGACGGCAAGCCCGACATCACCGCGCTCGTCGACGACAGCACGCGGACGCTGATCGGTCACGCCTCGGCGGCGGACTTCCCCAAGCTGACCTCCTCCGGTGACGTCAGCGGCGACGGCGTCCCCGACCTGTGGACGCGCGACACCAGCGGGGTCCTCAACGTCTGGAGCGGCATCACCTCCACCGGCAAGGCCGACGCCCCGGTGACCGGCTTCCTCTCCGCGGCGGCGCTCGGCTACCCCGGCGGCACCATCAGCTTCCACGCCGGTGCCAACACCAACAAGTGCATGGACGCCAACGGCAGCGCGGACGGCAGCCGGCTCCAGCTGTACAACTGCTGGAACGGTGACAACCAGCACTTCACCTTCCGCACGGACGGCACCCTGCGCACTCTCGACAAGTGCGTGACCGCCGACAACACCTACAACGGCGCGTCCGTCAACCTGCGCACCTGCGTGCCGGACGCGCCCGGACAGAAGTGGACGCTGCGTCAGGACAACACCCTGTACAACCCTGACTCCGGGCGCTGCATCGACGACATGACGGCCGGCGGCAGTGACGGCGTCCAGCTGTGGCTGTGGGACTGCCACTCCTACAGCAACCAGAAGTGGATCAGCACCGCCAACCGGCCGGTCAACCTCCACTCCGGTGCGAACAACAGCAAGTGCATGGATGCCAACGGCCCGGACGAGGGCTCGCAGATCCAGCTGTACGACTGCTGGAACGGCCTCAACCAGCGCTACGACCTGCGGACGGACAAGACCGTCCGGGTCTACGAGAAGTGCGTGACGGCCGACGGCGCCGCCAACGGGAGCCCGGTGACGGTGCGCAGCTGCACCGGCGCGGACAACCAGAAGTGGGAGCTCCGGGGCGACGGCACCCTGTACAACCCGGTCTCCAACCGCTGCGTCGACGACATGACCGCGGGCGGCCAGAACATGGTTCCGCTCTGGATGTGGAGCTGCCACTCCTTCGCGAACCAGCGCTGGACCACTGCCTGACCGATCACCCTCCGGCCCCGGTCCGAGTCCTCCCGCTTCGGCGGGAGGTTCTCGGGCCGGGGCCCTTCGCGTTCTGCGGCCGCCTCCCTCCGTCCCGGTCGAGCTTGCTCGATCGATCCTGTAACGTTCATTTTCGAGACGAGCGTTTTGAAAGCAATAGATCGGAGGGGGATCATGGGGCAACACGGAGGCGGCACCGGTGGCCACGCGGTGCGGTCGGAGGCGGGCGACCGCGAGAAGCGCGGGCGGAGGGGGAAGCCGGAGCAGGACGGTACGGAGGGTGCGAGGGGTACGGAGGGTACGGAGGCCGGCCGGGCCGCACCGGCCCGGCTGGCCGACGTCGACGCACTGCGCGGTTTCGCGCTGTTCGGCATCCTGACCGTCAACATCACCTACCTGGCGTCCGCCTACCACGGCACCGGCGTGGAGGAGCCCGGGTTCGGCTCGCCGCTCGACACCGGTGTCCGGCTGCTGGTGGCGCTGCTGTTCGAGGCCAAGTTCTTCCTGCTGTTCTCGTTCCTCTTCGGCTACAGCTTCACCCTCCAGCTCGACTCCGCCGAACGGCGCGGCGCCCGCTTCACCCCGCGCTTCCTGCGGCGGCTGGCCGGGCTGTTCGTGCTCGGGGTGCTGCACGCGGTGGTGCTGTTCCCGGGCGACATCCTCACCACCTACGCCGTGCTCGGGCTGATCCTGCTCGCCCTGCGCAGGCTCCGGCCGAGGACCGCGGTGCGGACGGCGGTCGTCCTGTTCACCGTCACCTCGGCCGCGTACCTGCTGCTCGCCGTGGCCCTGCGGGGCGCCGACGGGGGTGACCGGGCGGTGCTGGCGGCCGACGCGCAGCAGGCCACCGAGGCGTTGCGCGGCGGGTTCGGCTCGGTGGTCGGGGCCCACCTCGACCAGCTGCCGGACGTCCTCTTCCTGCTGGCCTTCTTCCAGGCCCCGGCCGCGCTCGCGGCCTTCCTGCTCGGGCTCGCCGCCGGCCGGCAGCGGGCGCTGGCCGAACCCGGCCGGCACGACCGGACGCTCCGTCGGCTCCAGGTCTGGGGGTTCCCGCTCGGGTTGCTCGGCGCTGCGGTGTACACCTACTCGGCCCTCCGGAACCCCGGTGCCTCCTTCCAGGTGTTCGCGCTCGGGGTGGACGTGATCACCGCGCCGCTGCTGGCCGCCGCCTACGCGGCGACCGTGCTGCGGATCGCCCGGGGCCGCCACGGCCGGCGGATGGTGGCGGTGCTCGCGCCGCCCGGCCGGATGACGCTGACCAACTACCTGACGCAGTCGCTGGTCTGCGTCCTCCTCTTCACCGGTGTCGGTGTCGGGCTGATCGGCCGGGTCCCGCCGTCGGGTGTCGCGCTGATCGGCGTCGCGCTGTTCGCGGCCCAGGCGGTGTTCTGCCGCTGGTGGCTGGCCCGCCACCCGTACGGGCCGGTGGAGTGGCTGCTGCGCGCGGTCACCACGCTCTCCCGGCCGCGCTGGCGCGGGTCGGCGGGCGCGGCGGACACGGCGGACACGGCCACAGCGGGCGCGGCGGGGGCCGTGACCGGGCCGACGGGGGGACCGGGCGCCGTCGGCTGAGGTCGAGCGCCCCCGCGCGGGGGCGCTCCGGCGTCCGCGACCCGCCCGGGCATCGAGGGCGCCCGCCGGGCTGACCGGCCGTCACGTCCCCGCGCCCGGCAACCCGGTTCCGCCCGGACGTTCCGGGGGCGGGGCGCCCGTGCCGCCCGCGACCGGGTGGTTCCGATCATGAACGACTAAGCTGCCGCCCCGTCAAGCCCTCGCGAAGCCCTCGCGACGGGCGGTTCGGAACGAGGGCGGGAGCCAGAAGATGATGGGACCGGCGCATTCGCTGTCGGGGGCGGCGGCGTGGTTGGGCGCGGGAGCGATCGCGACGGGGCTCGGTGAGCCGATGCCGTGGCCCGTGCTCCTCGCGGGCACGCTGATCTGTGCGGGCGCCGCGCTGGCGCCGGACCTCGACCACAAGGCGGCGACCATATCCCGGGCGTTCGGCCCGGTGTCGCGGGTCCTCTGCGAGGTGATCGACAAGCTCTCGTACGCGGTCTACAAGTCGACCCGCAGCCGGCACGACCCGCGCCGCACCGGTGGCCACCGGACGCTGACCCACACCTGGCTCTGGGCGGTGCTCTGCGGGGCGGGCGCGTCCGCCGCCGCCGTCTACGGCGGCCGGTGGGGAGTGCTGGCGGTGCTCTTCGTGCACATGGTGCTGGCGATCGAGGGCCTGCTGTGGCGGCACGCCCGGGTCTCCAGCGACGTCCTGGTCTGGCTGCTGGGCGCGACCAGCGCGTGGATGCTGACGTACGTGCTCGACAAGCCGGGCAACGGCTCGCTCTGGCTGTTCGACCAGCCGGGGCAGGAGTACCTGTGGATCGGCCTGCCGATCACCCTCGGCGCGCTCGTGCACTGCCTGGGTGACGCGCTGACCGTGTCGGGCTGCCCGGTGCTCTGGCCGATACCGATAGGGCGCAAGCGCTGGTACCCGCTCGGGCCGCCGAAGGGGATGCGGTTCCGGGCCGGCAGCTGGGTGGAGCTCAAGGTGCTGATGCCGGTCTTCATGGGCGCGGGCGGTCTCTGCGCGGTCGGGGCGCTGGGTTACTTCAGCTGATCCCGCACGACCTGTGAGCCCCGGGCCGGGGGTGTCTCCGGCCCGGGGCTCCGTCGTGTCCGGTTCCCGGCCCGCCCTGGGTACCCCCGTGGGGTAGTGCTCATCACGGGTCGAAAGCTTGCCCGAGATACCCCCTGGGGGTATAAAAGAACTACGGGCGACGTCGCCTCGGTGGATACCCCCCGGGTGTATCCACCGAGGCGCCGCCCCGCCTCCCGACCGCCGCCCGCCACCACGGCCGACGGTCGCCACCCCGCTCGACGACCACGAGGAGCCCAGATGACCACCCAGGCCCCCGCCTCCACCGAGGTGGAACTCCTGATCGGCGGCATGACCTGTGCCTCGTGCGCCGCCAGGATCGAGAAGAAGCTCAACCGGATGGACGGCGTCACCGCCACCGTCAACTACGCCACCGAGAAGGCCAGGATCACCGTGGCGGGCGAGGGCTCCGGCTCCGGTGCGGGTGCCGCGACCGGGGTCGCCGACCTGATCGCGACCGTCGAGGCCACCGGCTACACCGCCGCCCTGTCCCGGCCCGCCGCCGCGCCGCAGACCGCCGGGCCGATCGGCGGACCCGGCGGGCCGGTGGGGTCGGCCGACGACCTCGAACCGCTGCGGCAGCGCCTGATCACCGCGCTGGTGCTGGCCGTCCCGGTGATCGCGATGGCGATGGTCCCGGCCCTCCAGTTCGACAACTGGCAGTGGCTCTCGCTGACCCTCGCCGCCCCCGTCGTCACCTACGCCGCCTGGCCCTTCCACCGGGCCGCCTGGACGAACGCCCGCCACGGCGCCGCCACCATGGACACCCTGGTCTCGCTCGGCACCGGTGCCGCGTTCCTCTGGTCGCTCTGGGCCCTGTTCTTCGGGCACGCGGGGATGCCCGGGATGCGGCACGGCTTCGAGTTCACCGTCGCCCGCAGCGACGGCTCCTCGAACATCTACCTGGAGGCCGCCGCCGGGGTGACCGCGTTCATCCTGGCCGGCCGCTACTTCGAGGCGCGGTCCAAGCGCACCGCCGGAGCCGCGCTCAAGGCGCTGCTGGAGCTGGGGGCCAAGGACGTCACCGTGCTGCGCGACGGCGCCGAGGTCCGCGTCCCGACCGCCGAGCTGACGGCCGGCGAGCGCTTCGTGGTCCGCCCGGGCGAGAAGATCGCCACCGACGGGGTGGTGGTCGAGGGCGCCTCCGCCGTGGACGCCTCGATGCTGACCGGCGAGTCGGTTCCGGTCGAGGTCGCGGTCGGCGACGCCGTCACCGGCGCCACCGTCAACGCGGGCGGCCGG
>NZ_JAQYWZ010000782.1:0-335 GCF_036290945.1 Streptomyces sp. BE303 | reverse complement strand
CCTCGCGGACCGACGCCCGCACCTCCGGCAGGTCGGCCAGCACCGACGCCGGCCGCAGCACGCCGGACTCGGCGGCGAACCGGTCCCACCGCACGTCCGCGACGACCACCGCCGGCTCGCCACCGCCCACCGCGGCGGCCGGCGCGGCCAGCGCGGCCGCGCGGGGCACCAGGGCGAGGCCCGAGCGGCGGCACGGCGCGGAGCCCGCGTGGCCGGCCATCATGCCGGCGTCGGCCCAGGGTCCCCAGGCGATCGAGGTGGCCGGCAGCCCGCGGGCCGCGCGGTGCTCCGCGAGCGCGTCGAGCGCCGCGTTGGCGGCGGCGTAGTTGGCCTGG
>NZ_JAQYWZ010000781.1:0-430 GCF_036290945.1 Streptomyces sp. BE303 | reverse complement strand
GGGGGGGGGCGGGGGGGTGGCCCCCAGGGGCGGGGGGGGGGAGTCCAAAAAACCCCCCACCCCCCCCGCGGCCGCGGGGGCCCCCCCCCACAAAAACGGGGAGGGCGCGCGGGCCCCCCCCCCCCCCCCCCCCCCCCCCCCCCCGCACCCCAGCAACCGCCCCCGGCCCGCCGGCCCGGGCGCGCGGCGAGCCGCACGCCGCGGGTGAGGCCCCGCGCCCCGGCCCCCGGCCGACGCAGCGGCGCCCGCGGCGGCCGGCCGGCCCGGCGGGCGGTGTCCCGGGCCCGCGCCCACCGGTGCCGATCCGCGGCTCCCCGCCCGCCCGGAGCCGTCCCCCGGGTCGCCCGTGCCGTCGGGGGCCCCCGTCACGGAACCCGGACCGACGGCCGTCGCCCCGGTGGCCCGCACCACCCCCGGCCGCAGCGACAGC
>NZ_JAQYWZ010000780.1:0-1060 GCF_036290945.1 Streptomyces sp. BE303 | reverse complement strand
CTACCCGGGCGGGATCACCACTCCGGACGAGCTGTGGAAGCTGGTGGACGAGGGCCGGGACGGCATCGGCCTGTTCCCGACCGACCGCGGCTGGGACGTCGAGGGGCTCTACCACCCCGACCCGGACCACCCCGGCACCTCCTACGCCCGCGAAGGCGGATTCCTCTACGAGGCCGCGCACTTCGACCCGGGCCTGTTCGGGATCAGCCCCCGCGAAGGCATGGCGATGGACCCGCAGCAGCGCCTGCTGCTCGAATCCTCCTGGGAGACCCTGGAGCACGCCGGCGTCGACCCGCTGCGCCTGCGCGGCTCCCGCACCGGTGTCTTCGTCGGGCTGATGTACCACGACTACCTCGGCCGGCTGACCGCCGTACCCGAGGAGGTCGAGGGCTTCCTCGGCACCGGCAACTCCGGCAGCGTCGCCTCCGGCCGGATCTCCTACACGCTCGGCCTGGAGGGCCCGGCGGTCACGGTCGACACCGCGTGCTCCTCCTCGCTGGTCGCCCTGCACCTCGCCGCGCAGGCGCTGCGCTCCGGCGAGTGCGACCTCGCGCTGGCCGGCGGCGTGACCGTGATGGCCACCCCGGACACCTTCGTCGGGTTCTCGCGGCAGCGGGGGCTGGCGGCCGACGGCCGGTGCAAGTCCTTCGCGGCGGGTGCGGACGGCACCGGCTGGGGCGAGGGTGTCGGCATGGTGCTCGTCGAGCGGCTCTCCGACGCCCGGCGCCTCGGCCACCGCGTGCTCGCGGTCGTCCGGGGCACCGCCGTGAACCAGGACGGTGCCTCGAACGGCCTCACCGCCCCCAACGGCCCGTCCCAGCAGCGCGTCATCCGCCAGGCGCTGGCGAACGCCGGTCTGACGCCGCGGGACGTCGACGCCGTCGAGGCCCACGGCACCGGCACGACGCTGGGCGACCCCATCGAGGCCCAGGCGCTGCTGGCGACGTACGGGCGGGACCGGGACGGCGGCGACCCGCTCTGGCTCGGGTCGATCAAGTCGAACCTCGGGCACACCCAGGCGGCGGCCGGGGCGGCCGGCATCATCAAGATGGTCCAGGCG